>NZ_JACBXA010000030.1 GCF_013870515.1 Streptomyces albidus (ex Kaewkla and Franco 2022)
GGGGCCGGCGGGGGCATGGCCGTTCCCGACGCCGTGCCTGTCATCGGTCCTGTCGCTGCCGGGACAGTGGTCCGTGGCGCGGGGCCGCCGCTTGTCGGTGCCGCCCGGGGCCTCTCCCTTTCGCGGCGCACGTTCGGATCGGGACGCCCGTCGGCGCGTTGCTGGTGCTCCCGTCGCGCCGCGGCGTTGCCGATCGACTTGAGCCAGACCTCGCGGACCGGCTCCCGCAGCTGCTCGGCGATCTTCGTGGCCGGGACCGCCAGGATGAGCGGGTGCGAGGCGATCGCGTGCGCGGCGCCGTCGGCCAGGCGCGGCCGGGTGGCGATGGAGCGCGCGATGAGCGCCAGGGAGTGCCGCCGCTGGCGAGCCGAGAGGCTGGGGGAGGGAAGTACGTGCCGGAGGAACGCCGAATCGCTGTCCGCTTCCAGACGCTCGATGAGTGCGCTGGTCAGGACGTCGGGGCCGAGATCGCCTGAAGCGCCCATGCCGAGCGCGGGGTAGAGGCCGCCGATCGTGCGGCGCATCTTCTGGTGCGTGCCGAGGTCCAGCGGGCGGGGGTCGTCGCGGAAGTGGAAGTTCCAGGCCGTCTCGATGACGGAGTCGGCTTCCTCCTTGTCCTGTGCCCCCGCCATGCCCTGGAGGGCGACCAGCGCACGCAGGAGATCCGGATCGGAGTCATGGAAGCCGTGCTCTCCCGCGCCGCGCCGGACGTAGTTCATCTCGTGATCGAGCAGCGTGACGGACGCGGGCAGAGTGTCGGTGAGTTCGCCGGGAGTGTTGAGGAGCACGCTGGTCAGCGCCTCCATGTGGACGGAGAGAGCGCCGCGGTGGTCGTTGATCACCGTTCCCGGTATCGCCGTGTCGCCGTTGCGATCCGCCGCTGCCGCCCTGGCCGCACGTTCGTCGGCGGCCTGGTAGCCGTCCCAGTCGTCACGGACGCCTGCCCGGTGGAGGGCGACGATGCGCTTGCTGAAGTCGATCTCGGCGAGTTCCTGGACCTGGGCCGGCGTGTGATGCCTGTACAGGGCGTCGGGCTCGATCGGAATCGTCATTCCGCTGATCAGATGTCCGTGGCGGACCTGCAGCCGCTCCCACCAGCTGCCGGTGGAGTGCGCGAGCAGCAGGACGCGTATCCGGCGTCCGTGCGCCTGGTGCTCCGAGACCGCGTTCAGCAGCTGCTCGACCTGCTCGAGGCGGAACTCGGCGTGGTCGATCACGATCAGCGCGGGCCGTGTCAGGAAGCGGAACATCCCGTACGGAGGGGCATGCTGCGGCTGAATCTCGGAGAGGAAACCGGCGGTCCAGGAGACGTCGGGACCGTCCGGGTGGTACTCGGCCTCGGGGCGGCGCTCGGACAGCCGCCGGGCGAGCTCCACGCCCAGCCGCGTCTTGCCCACCCCGCCGGCGCCGTGCACCACGGCGACGTCCACGGACCGCGGCGTGCTGCACCAGTCGGTGAGCGTGGTGACCTCGCTGTCGAGGCCGACGAAGTCGACGACCTCGGACCGCGGAGAGAGCAGATAGGACGCCGCGGCGACCGGCTGCGGCAGACCGTCGAAGAGTCCGTCCAGATCGGCCGCCTCCAGCCGCGGCCGCATCCCGGAGGCGTCCTCCACGATGTCGCAGAAGACGCGGTCCTCCAGCAGCTGCCGCGCGGGAACAGCCTCCAGCCGCCCGTGCCTCCCGCCGCCGGCATGAGTGACCATGCCCATCAGCAGGTCGGAGCAGAAGACGGCTGCACCGGCCATGCCCTGCCAGGCGGCGGCTTCCGTTCCCTGGACGTGCTGGAGCGGGCGGCGGTCGAGCTGCAGACCGTATGTCCGGGAGGTGTTGTCGACGATGTCGATACGGACGGGCGCGGTGTGCGGCTCCTGGAACGTGCGGTCGTCCCTGCCCGAACCGATCTCCCGCAACCCGGCGTTGGGAAGGCCCACCGCTGAACACTCCGGCGGGACCGGGGGTTTCGTGCAGGTCAGCTCGCCCCACCGTACGGGGGAGAACTCCTGCCCGAGCTCCCTCGGCCTGCACCGCAGAAGAGCGACCTCCCCGCGCCGCCATGCCACCTCGGCACGGGCGCGGGGCCCGTCGGTGCCGTTGCTCAAGACCCGTACCATGCGTGGCTCGTCGCCGGCTCCGGCCGACTGCTCCACCACATGACGAGTGGTCAGGATGACGCCGGGCGCGATCACGCAGCCCACGCCGATCCGACCTGCGTACTCCACCGAAGCTGCGCGATCCCACATCGGCGGTGCCCCCTATGAAACCGGTTGATTGTCGGGAGATTCGCCGCGGCGGCGCTGGTCAGTGACACCGCCGTGGCTTGTCCGCGCGGAGCGCGGTCCGTACGACGGGCCGGAAGCCGGCCCGCCCAGCACTGATCTGCCCGCCTGAAAGACTGCCGCCGTAGGCTCCATCGGTCCCCCTGGTCAGGTCGACTAGCGCCACTCAGCCCGCCGCACCCGGGAAGCACTTCGTCTCGCGGGAGCCTCGGTGCGCCCGGCGCGCCGCAAAAGGTGACAGCGAACCGGGGATCGCATACACAGCTTTACCACTTTCCGGCGGACCGGTGGAGGTCACGTGCGAACTTCGACAACACAATTCGCGCGTCTTGACACTTCAGAAGTCCGCTTTAGCTCCAACAGGACCCGAATATCAGAGTTTGTGCAAAAGGAAAGGATGAGGGGTGTCGCCTGCGGAAACGGGGCGATCATTTTGCGCCCGGCGGGCGGGTGTTGAACCTTCGCCCGGGAATCCTTGCACACGGCTTTGTGTGAATTGGCGCGGGTACCGGCGTCCCGCGGAGAAGCGGATCGAATTGTCCCGCGTGAACCGGTCTTCTCCATCTTCCACCGGGGGAGCGGGAGTTGGGAGTGGACAGCCGTAAGGCCTGAGCCGTCTCTTGACACCTTGCGCGAGGTGTTGTGAGGTGCTGGCAGAAACCGGTTTCAGGAGTGGCGGCGGGCGCTGCCCGGAGCGCCAGCGATGGCCCCGGGGCACCTCGGCCCGGCACCTGATGCCGGCGACGCCCTCTGCCCTCGACGTACGGACGATGCCGTGAGTGCCGGAACATGACCGACGAAGAGCAGTGGTGGCGCGACGCCGTCGTCTACCAGGTCTATCTGCGCAGCTTCGCGGACTCCGACGGGGACGGCGTCGGCGACCTGCGCGGTGTCCTGCAGCACTTGGACCACCTGGCCGACCTCGGAGTGGACGCGCTGTGGCTCAACCCGTTCTACGTCAGCGGGGGCGCCGACGCCGGATACGACGTCGTGGACCACCGGGCGGTGGACCCGGCCATGGGCTCGCTGGCCGACGTGGATGAATTGCTGGAGCAGGCCCACGCGCGCGGCCTGCGCGTCGTCGGCGACGTGGTGCCCAACCACACCTCCTCTCGCCACCCCTGGTTCGAGCAGGCCCGGCGCGGGGGGCCGGGAGACCCGGCGCGCAGCCGCTATCACACGGCCACCGGCCGCGACGGTGCCCCGCCCTCCGACTGGCAGTCTCTCTTCGGCGGCCCGGCGTGGGAGCCCTTCGGAGACGGCGAGTGGTATCTGCACCTGTTCGACGTCGCGCAGCCCGACCTCAACTGGGAACACCCCGACGTCGTCGCAGACTTCGAGCGTACGGTGCGCTTCTGGCTCGATCGCGGCTTCGACGGCCTGCGCTTCGACGCGGCCGGGGCGATGGCCAAGGCACCCGGCTACCCCCCTGTGCCGGAGGGCCCGCGCCACCCCGGCGACGACCATCCCTTCAGCGACCGGCCCGAAGTGCACCGCATCTTCCGCCGGTTCGCGCAGATCCTCGCCGAGCGCCCCGGCCGCTACGGGGTGGCCGAGACCTGGGGTCCGGCCTGGCTCGGTGAGCCGTACATGCGCCAGGACGAACTGCACCAGGCGTTCGCCATGGACGTGATCTTCACAAGGCTCGACGCCGGGGAGCTGGGCGCGGCCGTACGCGAGTACCTGGACGCCGCCGAGCGGCAGGGACGACGGCCCGCGTGGCCGCACGGCAACCACGACGTCACCCGCGCGGCCACCCGGTGGGGGAGCGAGGGGGTCATGGCGGTGCTGCTGCTTCTGCTGGCGCTGCCGGGTGCCACGTACCTCTACGCCGGAGACGAACTGGGGCTGCCCGAGGTGGAGTTGGCGGACGCCGACCTGCGGGACCCCACATGGCGGCGCTCGGGCGGCACCGAACGCGGCAGGGACGGCGCGCGAGTGCCGCTGCCGTGGAGGTACGACGCGTCGGGGCACCACGGCTTCTCACCCGCCGGCACGCAGGCCCGCACATGGCTGCCGCAGCCGTCCGGCTGGTCGGAGCTGAGCGTGGAGGCCCAACACGCCGACACCGGCTCGGCGTTGGCGACCGTCCGGGCAGCGCTGAAGGCCCGCACGTCCCTGCGTGAGGCGCCGTGGCCCGTCTGGCTGCCCGGTCCTCCCGGAGTGCTCGCCTTCCGCCGCGGCGATGTCACCTGCGTGCTGAACACCTCCGGCGGGCCGCTGCCGCTCGACGAGTGGGGCCGTGAACTGCTCGCCGCCAGCCGGGAGTTGGACGAGGACGGCCGGCTGCCTTCGCCGGGCACCGCCTGGCTGCGCTGAGAAAGGACCCGGGTGGCGCACCGCCTCCCCGCGGAGTGCCACCCGGGCTTTTTCGAGGGATCAGTCTCCGTGCGGTGGCCGTCCCAGGCTCTGCGTCTGCCCGGCCCCGTCGGAACGCCCTGCCATGGCGGGCGCACGCTCCTGGCCCGGCCGCGGGATCGCGGCGAGCAGCCGGCGTGTGTACGGGTCCTGCGCTTCGCCGATCACCTTGAGGGTGGGGCCGCGCTCGACGATCACGCCCTTGTTGAGCACCATCACCTCGTCGGCGAGAAGCCGGGCGCTGAGCAGGTCGTGGGTGATGTACAGCATCGCGATGCCCCGGTCGCGTACCAACTGATCCAGCAGCTCGAGGATTTCGGCACGGATCGAGACGTCGAGCATCGAGATCGGCTCGTCCGCGACGAGGACCTCCGGCTCGGGCGCCAGCGCCCGGGCGATGACCACCCGCTGCCGCTGTCCTCCCGAGAGCTGGCCGGGGAGCTTGTCCAGGAACTGGGCGGCAGGGCTCAGGCCGACGACCTCGAGCAGCTCCGCCGCGCGCCTGCGTGCCTGCGCGCCGTCCATGCCGAGGTGGTTGCGCAGCGGACGGCTGAGCGCGTACGCGACCGTGCGCGTGGGATTGAGCGCGGAGAACGGGTCCTGGAACACCAGTTGGGCGTGCCGCCGGTACCCGCGCAGGGCCCGGCGCCGAAGCCGGTCCACACGGGTGTCCTTGAAGCGGATGCTTCCGCGGCCGGGCTTCTCCACCCCGGTGACCAGGCGGGCGAGCGTGGACTTGCCCGAACCGCTCTCTCCCACCAGGGCGCTCACCCGCCCCGGGCGCAGCGCGAACGAGACGTCGTCCACCGCCGTGGTGGTGGTGCTCCCCAGGGCGCGCTGGGTCCGGTAGGTCTTGGTGACGCCCTCGACCACCAGGATCGGCTCGCCGTCCGCGGGACCCCTGTTGCGCGCCGCGGCGTCGGCGGAGAAGACGGTGCCGGAGCGGTCCCGCGGCGAGGCGTTCGGCGTCCTCGCGGATCCGTCCGGGGCGACCTCGACCAGCAGGCAGCGGGCACGTCCCCTTCGTGCGGGGAGGAGTTCGGGATGCTTCGTACGGCATGCGTCCACCGACACCGGGCAGCGCGGCTCGAAAAGGCAGCCGGGGTGCTCCCGTGACAGGTCCGGCGGCCGGCCCGGGGTGAACGCGACATCGACGACGGCGTCACGGGGGTCGGCGTACGAACCGAGCAGGCCGACGCTGTAAGGGTGCAGCTGCCCCGCGACCATGTCGGCCGCGGGCTGGTCCTCGACGATCTCGCCCGCGTACATCACCATCACCCGGTCCGCCATCTCCATGACGGTGCCGAGGTCGTGGCTGATGAAGAGCACCGCGAAGCCGAGGCTGCGCTGCAACTCCCGCAGCCGGTCGAGGATGTCGCGCTGGACCACCACGTCCAGACCCGTCGTCGGCTCGTCGAGCAGGACGAAGCGCGGACGCAGCACGAGCGCGAGGGCGAGTGCGACCCGCTGCTTCATGCCGCCCGACAGCTCGTGCGGGTACCGGCGCAGGACACCCCGGTCCAGCGAGACCAACTCCAGCAGCTCGCCCGCCCGTTCGTCGACGTCGACGCGCTCGCCGGCGATGTCGGGGTGGGCGGCGAGGGTGTCGGCGAACTGCTCGCGCACGGTGATCACGGGGTTGAGCGAGTTCATGCTCGACTGGAAGACGGTGGAGAGGTTCGTCCAGCGCATAGGGCGCAGTTCGTCCTCGCCGAGCCGTGTCACGTCGCGTCCGTCGAAAGTGATGGTGCCGCCGGTGATCGAGGCGGGCTTCTCCAGCAGCCGGAGCACGGCGTGCCCCAGAGTCGACTTGCCGCAGCCCGACTCGCCCAGCAGGCCGACGAATTCGCCGTGGCCGACGGTGAAGCTGACCTTGTTCACGGCCCGTACGGCAGCCGAATCACGGGGACGGTAGGTGACGCTGAGGTCTTCGACCTGGAGCAGGGTCATCTCAGTCCTCCCTCAGGTGCGGGTTGCTCAGCGCGTCGACGCCGAAGTTGATGAGCGTGAACGAGGTGACCAGCAACGCCAGGATGAGACCGGGCGCGACCACCCACGCCCACTGCCCGGTCGTCATCGCGCCGCCCAGGCTGGCCTGGTTGAGCATCGTGCCCCAGCTGGTGGTCTGCGGGTCGCCCAGGCCGAGGAAGGCCAGCCCCGCCTCCGCTCCGATCGCGCCGAGGGCGGAGCTCATGAAGCCCACGACGATCAGCGACATCATGTTGGGTGCGATCTCGTGCGTGATGATCCGCGCGGTCGAGTCCCCGGCGAACTTGGCGGCCGTGACGTAGTCCCGCGTGCGCAGCGTGATGATCTGCGCCCGCTTGATCCGGGCGCCGTGCGCCCAGCCGGTCACCGTGATCACGACGATGATGAGCCCGAGACCCTTCACCGGCGCGTACGCGGCCAGCGTGATCATCAGCGGCAGCACCGGCACGACGAGCCCCAGGTTGACGAAGAAGGAGAGCACCTCGTCCACGAAGCCCTGGAGGTAGCCCGCCGTCAGGCCGACGGCCATCGCGATCAAGGTGCTGAGCGTCCCGGCGACGACGCCGACCAGCAGCGAGGTGCGGGCCCCGTACACGATCTGCGAGTACACGTCCTCGCCCTGCGCCGTGGTGCCGAGCCAGTGGGCGCCCGTGGGTCCCTGAGACGTGGCGAACGCGTCCACACGCGGCCCGAACGGGGCGATGTACGGAGCCAGCACGGCGACGAGGACGAACGCCGCGAGCAGCAGAAGCCCCAGCCTGCACTTGCCGTTTCGCCACAGGATGACGAACCAGCCGGGCATGCGATGGGTCCGGCCCGCGTCCAGTGCGGCGATGCCGACGCCTTCGGTGTCGCCGGCGGCGGCGGGGGCCGCCACCGGTGTGCCTCCGGGGGTGGTCATGTTGCGTCCTTCCGCCGGACCCGCGGGTCGAGGAGTCCGTAGGCCATGTCGGCGAGGAAGTTCGCAATCAGCACGCCGATGGTGGTGAACAGGAACAGCGTCTGCATCAGCGGGAAGTCCTTGTTGGACACCGCTTCGAGCAACAGCCGTCCCATTCCCGGGTAGTTGAAGATGCTCTCGACCAGCACGGTGCCGCCGAGGATGCTGCCCAGCGCGATCGCGAAGCCGGTGACGTTCGGCAGGATCGCGATCCGGGCGCCGTAGGTCAGGGCGATCCGGCGCCGCGGCAGACCCTTGGCGCGTGCCAGACGGGCGTAGTCCTCACCGAGCGTCTGCACCATGTTGTTGCGCATCCCGAGGATCCAGCCGATGGGCCCCGTGATCAGCAGCGACAGTGCCGGCAGCACGCTGTGCTGGAAGGCGTCCGAGAAGAACAGCCAGGTCCATCCCGGTTGCGAGCCGCCGCCGTAACCGCCGCCCTCGGGGAACC
Source organism: Streptomyces albidus (ex Kaewkla and Franco 2022) (assembly GCF_013870515.1). Lineage (GTDB taxonomy): Bacteria > Actinomycetota > Actinomycetes > Streptomycetales > Streptomycetaceae > Streptomyces > Streptomyces albidus. Next base: position 8,018 of record NZ_JACBXA010000030.1, read on the forward strand.
AGTTGAGGGTGATGGCGAACACGAAGATCAGCAGCAGCCCGATCCAGAAGAACGGCAGCGTCCCCAGGAACGTCGACCCGAGCGTGATCAGCGAGTCCGTCCTGGTGTTGCGCCGGTATGCGGCCCACGCACCCAGAGCCGTGCCGACGACGAACGAGAAGATCTGCGTGACGCCGACCAGGACCAGGGTCCAGGGCATCGCCTCGCTGATCACGTCGGTCACGCTGTACGGGTAGTAGGTGTAGGAGACGCCGAAGTGGCCGTTGGCGAGCGCGGCCAGGTACTCCCAGTACTGCTGCAGCAGGTTCCCGTCCGGCGCACCGAGCAGCTTCCTGACGGCCGCGAGCTGGGCGGGATCGACCGCCTCGGTCCTGCTGGTCAGCCGGGAAAGGAGCGCCTCCGCCGGGTCCCCCGGCTCCAGCCGGGGGATCAGGAAGTTGAGGGTCACCGCCGCCCACAGCGTCGCCAGGAAGAAGCCGGTGCGCCGGACGAAGAACTTCATGTGTGTCAGTCCTTGGCCGGTGTGAGGTGGGTCAGCCAGACGAGGTTGTCCCCGGCGGCGGCGTAGGCGTTCCTCTCGTTCGGCCAGCCCTCGGCCTTGTTGGTGGTGTACTGGAACCACTTGGCGCCGTACCAGATGGGGATCATCGGCACCTCGTCCATCATGATGTCGACGAGCCCGTGGACTGCCTGCTTCTGCCGGTCACGGCTCACGGCGACCCGCAGCTCGCCGAGGAGCTTGTCCGTCCTGGCGTCCTTCCAGCGGACCTGGTTGCCGTCGGCCTTCTTGCCGATGGGGGCGGTCCGGGCGCTGCTGAGGGGCTCGGAGAAGTTGGTGTAGTTGTTGCAGGTACCGCCGTGCACGCCGAACGTCATGTCGTAGTTGCCCGTGGCGCGGTCCTCCTCCTGGGACTTGGGAGTCGGCGTCTCCTGCTCGACGTCCATGCCGAGGGACTTGAGGTTCTCGATCAGGATCTTCGAGGACGCCACCCAGTCGGTGTAGGAACCGGGCACCTTGAAGCTGAACGAGATCGGCTTGCCGTTCTTGCCCAGGCGCCGCCCCTCGCCGTCCTTCTTGTAACCCGCCTTGGTCAGCTCCTTGTCGGCTGCCGCCGGGTCGTAGCCGATGCGCCCCTCGTCCGGGAGGGTCTTGGGCAGGAAGTCCTTCTGACCGGGGACGACGAGACCGCTCTGGCTGGCGTGGGTGACGTAGCCCAACTGCGCCCTGCGGATCACCTTCTGGTGGTCGAACGCCTTCGTCAGCGCACGGCGGAACCTGACGTCGTCGAACGGCGCCCTCGTGAGGTTCATGTAGATGCTGACGGGACCGCCCGGCGCGTACCAGTAGTGGTGGTGCTTCGGGTCACGGTTGACGTAGGTCTTCTGGATGTCCGGGACGTAGAGACCCTGCTGGTCGTATTCGCCGCGGCTCAGCTTCAGTTGCTCGACCTGGCCGCCTGCGTCGGTCTTGTTGAAGCGGATCTCGTTGACCTTGACCTTGTCGGCCTGCCAGTAGCGCCCGTTGCGCGTGGTCACCAGCTGCTTCGGGCTGAAGGACTTCATCTTCATCGGGCCGGTGCCCACGGGGGACTTGGCGTTGGTGAAGGTGGTGGGGTCCTTCACCTTGGACCATATGTGCTTCGGGACGATCGGGACCTGGTTGATGATCGTGAACGCGGAGGCACCGGGCTCCTTGAAGGAGAAGACGACTTTGCCGCCGTTCGCCTTCACGGAGTTGAGCTTCGCCCAGGCTCCGCGGACGTCCAGTGCCGGGTGCTTCTTGAGCATGTTGAAGGTGAACTCGACGTCCTTCGCGGTGAAGGACTTGCCGTCGTTCCACTTCACGCCGGGCCGGATGTCGAACACCAGCGTCTCGGGGTCCTGCCACTTGTAGGAGTCGGCCAGCCAGGGCTTCTCCTTGCAGCTGTTGCCCTCGACTATGTAGAGCGTCTCGAACATGTAGAGCGTGGAGCTCAGCTTCACCGCGTCCAGATACGGGTTGTAGTTGGGCTTGGGAGCCGCTCCGCCGCCGAAGTCACCGAAGTTGAGGTAGTCGATCCGACCGCCGGCACCGGTGGACTTCCCCGATCCGTCCGTGCCCGTGCAGCCTGCGAGCAGCAGGCCCAGTACTGCCGTTCCCGCCACAAGTGCGGTCGTGCTCCTTGGTCGACTCATCGTCGAGTACCTCCGTCGGTGCGCCCGGCAAGTCCTCGCCGGCCGTGGTGAATCGGTCACATTCGTTCCGGGACCACCGACGAGTCGGCGGCGCGAACCCGGCCCCCCGAGTTCGACAGGGACAGTTCAGCTGTCACCGCCGGCAGAGCTCCGGTGGGTGGTCGGACCACCGGAGCTGTCTTGGCAGCCGCACGATCCGCGCAGCACCACATCCGTGTCGAGGACGGTGTCGCCGTCCTGCTGGGTCAGCGGGGCATGGAGCAACTGGGCCGTAGTCGTGGCCAGTTCGCGTACGGGCTGGCGCACCGTGGTCAGCCCGGGCCGGACGAGCGCCGCCATCGGCATGTCGTCGAATCCGGTGACGGCGACGTCGCCCGGCACCCGCAAGCCGCGGCCCAGCGCGCCGAGTATCAGGCCCAGTGCGGTCTCGTCATTGGCGCAGACGACGGCGTCCGGCCGCGCGTCGCTCTCGTCGAACAGCTTCTGAGCGGCGATCGCGCCGTCGGCCTGCGCGAGCGCGACGAGCGTGGGCCCGGCGGGCGGCACGGCCCCGGCCTCACGGTGAGCGGCGAGGAACGCCTCCCAGCGGGCCGTCACGTCGGGCGAGCCCTCCGGAGTGCCGACGAAGGCGAGCCGTCTGTATCCGTGGTCGACGAGCAGGTGCCTGGTCAGGGTGCCCACGGTCGAGTTGTCGGTGCTCACGGAGGCGTGCGCGGGCCCGGCCTTGTCGGCCATCACCACGACGCGGATCTGCTGGGAGACCTGCTCCACGACGGCGTCGGAGACGGTCCCGGCGTGGATCGCCATCCCGTCCACGCGGGCCGCCAGATCGAGGACCTTGTCGTCCGTGTCGGCGCTGTAGTGGGAGGACAGCAGCAGCACCTGGTCGCCCGTCGCCAGCGCCTCGGACTCGAAGCCCTGGATCAGCTCGGAGAAGTACGGCCCGGACAGGCCCGGGAAGACCAGGCCCAGCGCGCCGTGCCGTCGCTCGGCCAGTGCGCGCCCGAAGTGGTTCGGCCTGTAGCCGTGCTCCTCGATGACGCGCAGCACCCGCTCGCGCAGTTCCGGTGAGACCTGTGCGGACCCGCGCGAGACACGTGAAACGGTGGCGGGTGACACTCCGGCCTGCTCGGCCACCCAACGAACGTTCACGCGGCTGTTGCTCATCGATGAGGCTCCAGTTAAGTTTCTGAAACCGGTTTCCTGACCGGTTTCAGGCACCTAACCAGATCCGTTTCCGCGTGGCAATACCTGGTGGCGAGTGACCCGGTGCTGGAGCCGACGACCCGACGAACACCCCGGTGAGGACTCTTCCGTGACCACACCCGACACCGCAGGCCACCGCACTGCGCAGACCGAACAGCCCACCACCGGGGCCGGTCTGGAGCCGTCCCCGTCCGTTCGCCTGGAGCGCCGCCGGCTCCTGGTGAACGGGGTCCCCAGAATCCTGATGGCCGGCGAGGTGCATTACTTCCGGCTGCACCGCGCGGACTGGGCCGACCGTCTGGACAAGCTCGTCGCCGCGGGCTGCACCGCGGTGGCAAGTTACATGCCGTGGCTGATCCATGAGACCGCTTCCGGCGAGATCGACCTCAACGGAGACACCAGCGAGTACCGCGACCTGGGGGGTTTCCTCGAACTGGCCGCCGAACGCGGCCTGTTGGTCATCGCGCGGCCCGGCCCTTTCATCATGGCGGAGCTGAAGAACGAGGGCATCCCCTTCCGCGTCTACCGCGACCATCCCCGTGCCCGTCCGCTCGGGTGGGACGGCGAGCGCGGCCCGACCGAGACGCTGGACTACCTGGAGCCGGGCTACCTCGCGGACGCCGAGCGCTGGTACGCGTCGGTCATGCCCCTCCTCGCGGAGCACCTGGTCACCAGGGGCGGTCCGGTCGCCGCGGTCCAACTGGACAACGAGGTGGGCATGTTGTCGTGGATCACGAACACCCCGGAGATGACGGACCGCACACTCGGCGAGCTCGCGACCTGGGCCGTGGAGCGGTTCGGCCGAGAAGGCGCCATCGAGCGGTACGGGGCCGACCCGGCCGAGACCGGCACATGGGCGGCGTGGTGGCGCGCGGGCGCCACTCAAGGGGGCTCGGAGGCGCAGCAGTTGGCCCTGCACCATGACCTGGGCGCACATCACCGGGACCGGTACGCCGCCTACTTGCTGAGGTTGCGCGAGGTCGCGCAGGAACACGGCGTCGACGGGGTGCCGTTCCTGGTCAACCTGCACGGCACGTCCGAGGGGCGCGGCCGGACGTACCCGATCGCGATCAGCCAGCTCTCCAAGTCGTATGCGGGCATCCCTCAGACCACCTCCGGATCCGACCACTACATCGGCGAGCTGACGGTGGAGAACGTCGCGGATCTGTACGTGATGAACGCGTTCATGGCCGCGGTCCACGATGCCGACCAGCCGTTGACGTCGCTCGAGTTCGAGGCCGGCACCGGTGACTACGGTGAGGACCTCTCACGCCTGGTCAGCCCGGAGAGCACGGATCTGAAGACGCGGCTGTGCGTGGCACAGGGCAACCGGCTGATCAACTACTACCTGTTCGCGGGCGGGCACAATCCGCTCCTGGACGAGCCCGTCGGTGACGGCAACGACCGGATCGCCTTCACCGGTGAGCGGCACGGTTTCGCTGCCCCGGTGGACCCCGAGGGGCGCCTGAGCAGCACGTACGACGCTCTGGCCGGGGCGGTGCGTTCGGTCGCCGGGGTGGAGCACCTGCTGGCCGGGATGGACGAGGAGTACGACGACGTGGTCCTCGGGTTCGTACCCGACCACTACCTCACCGAGTACTGCCACCCGGCCGCAGCCGGGCGCCGTGCCCTGGTGGGCGAGGTCGAACGGTTCCGGGGCATGGGGCCGCGCGACATCCTCGCCCGTGCCCTGCTGCTGGGCGGCTTCACCTTCAACGCCGTGGACCTGTCCGGTGCTTCGACTTCTGCGGGCTCGGACCTGGATCCTGCGGGGCCGGTGGTGGCCCTCGCCTCGCCTCCGGTTCTGAGCCGGCCGGTGCAGGAGCGGCTCGCCGCGTTCGTTGGCGCCGGCGGGCGGCTGCTGCTGCACGGCGTGGTGCCGCTCCTCGATGAGGACGGGACACCGTGCACGGTTCTCGCGGACGCTCTGGGGCTTGCGGTCACCGGGACCGTCGAGGGCGGCGTCGACCGTTTCCCGTCTGTACGTGCCACCGACTGGATCGAGCAGCAGGCCGAGGTGCGCACGGGCTTCCTTCAGCGTCTTCGCTCGACGGACGAGGCGAACCAGGTCGTGCCGCTCGTGGTGGATGTCACCGAGGACGTCCCGGCCTCGCTCGACGTCACGCTGCCGGGCGGCGGACGGGCAGTGGTGCTGGCCTGCGACTACCCCTGCCATCTGCCGTTCTGGCAAGGGGTGTTGGGGCGTCTGGGAGTGGAGCGTCGCATCGTCACCGAGGGGGCGTCCCCGGGCCTGCTGGCCACGACGACGAAGGACGAGGCGGGGCAGCGTGTGGTTCACCTGCTCAACGTCGCCCCGCACGCGCAGGCCTTCACCGTACGGATCGACGGCGAGCCCTTCGCCGACGGTTTCCGTTTCGAACTGGCCGCCCGCAGCGGGCTGATGCTCCCGCTCGCGGTGAACGTGCAGGGCGGAGTGCTCCGATGGGCGACCGCCGAACTCGACAGTGCCTCGGACGGCTCGACCGTGGTGATCCGGCGAGGCGCCGGGCCGGGCCGGGCCCTCCTGGAGACGGGCAGGGACGTGACGGCGGATCATGACGCGGTGGTCTCCCCGGCCGAGGGCGGCGGCGTGCTGGTGTCGTGGCGGGGCGGCGCCGGAGACGAGCCGCTGCGCATCCGGCTCACGTGACGAACCCGGCGCCGGGCACCGGGACTTGAGGGGACAGGCACCCTGCCCGGACCGGTCGTCGTCAGTCGCGCGGCGCGACGAAGAGACTCTGCACGCTGCGGCCGATGGGGCCGTCCTCATCGTGGAGGGCGGCCTCCGTCATGCCGATGCCCGCAGAGTTGATGCTGGTGCCGGCCTCGACGCAGACCCACTCCCCGGTCGGGTGCCGGTGCAGGTGCACGGAGAGGTCCGGATTGACGAAGACGTGCGTGCTGAAGTCCAGCACGTTGCTGATCCCGTTCCCGGAGTCCGCCGCCGCCAGTACCCGCTCCAGGGGGAGGATCTTCTCTCCTGCGACGAGGGGGACCCGCATGCGCATCCAGCATGCGGCCGGGCCCGCTTCGAGGAAGGAACCGGAGGCGAAGAGGAATTCCATGCCGTCGTGGTAGCCGGTGTAGGGGACGGAGAAGAACGGCTGCCTCCCCGCGTCCTCCGGCGCGGGCAGGGCGGGACCGTCGGCGACTTCCGGTACCGAACCGGGCTGGGTGCGGATGCGAAGCGCCCGCGCCCGCATGACCTCGCGGCCGCCTTCGGGGGTGAGGGAGGCCTCGACGATCTCCACGCTGCGGCCTTCGCGTATCACGCGGGTGCTCACCGTCAGCGGCGTCAGCGGGACGGGGCTGATGATCTCGAAGGTGATCCTGGCCAGGCGCATGTCCTCGCGGGCGCCGGGGCGTGTGAGGACGGCCCGTCCGAGGAGGGCCGCGGGCGGGCCGGCGTGCTGGCTGTCCGGACCCCACGGCCCGCGGGTGTAGGCGGTGGGGTTGTAGCGGTCGTCCGCGACGCGTTCGAAGAAGGACTCGGTGTCGCTGATCGGTTCGGTCACGGCTGATCTCCCCGGGGACGTGCTGACGGGCGTCAACGAGCCTACTGGCGGGTAGTGCCAGGTGTCACGGGTGCCCCCCTGGCCCGGCTCGGGTCATGTGCCGTGCGCCGTGAGGAAGCGCAGCATGATGCGGCGGCTCGTCTGGGACGTGACGCTGCCGTACGCGTCGTCGAAGGCGTGCTCGGAGTAGGGCAGCACCTTGACCTGGGCATCGACGCCGTGCCGGGCGAGCCGGGTGCCGAACGTCCTGATGCGCTCGGACGGGACGCTGCGGTCGCGGTCGCCGACGACGAGGAGGGTGGGCATCAGCCCGGCCCGTATCTGCCGGGCCGGGGAGGTCAGCCGGTAGCGGGCCGGGTACTGCTGAGGTGTGCCGCCGGTGAACCATGTCGCCGCTTCGCGGCCGCCGGCAGGATCGTCGCTCCACATCCGGTGGAGGTCCTCGGCCGGGTAGAAGCCGATCACGGAGGCGGGCGGGGCGGGAGTGGATCCGCAGCTGGAGGAGATGGAGCCGTCGGCCAGGCGGTAGGCCGCGCCCAGTGCCAGTGCCCCGCCGGCCGACATCCCGGCCAGAGAGATCCGGGAGGGGGAGACGTGGAAGCGGTCCGCGTTTTCGCGGACCCATGCCAGCGCGCACACCACGTCCTGAGGGGCCTTGTTCCACGTCGGCTCGGCAGGGGTGGAGAGGCGGTAGTCGACGGCGAATGCAGCGACGCCGTGTGCCGCCAGCCATCGGCCGGTGCCGCGCAGGTCGCTCTTGTCGAAGGTGCGAAAGCCTCCGGCGTGGGCGAGGACGACTGCGGGCCTCGGCGGTCCGCCCGTCCTCCCGGGCAGGTAGACGTCGGCCTCGAGCTCCTGCCCGGAGAACCGCGCGAACGTGGCGGTCTCATCGGGGGCGGTGTCCGGATAGGCGACCTCGGTGAACACCTCGCCCCAGGAGATGTCCGTGTCCTCCCGTGCGGCGGCCCGCAGTTGGACGCCGGCGATGAAGAGCGCCGCCGCCGTGCATGCCGCCGTCACGGTCGTCAGCGCCCGCCCGTACCGCACCAGCCCGGTCCACCAGACGAGGCCCGCGATCACCATTGCGGCGAGGGCGAGCACGGCCAGGTGGAAGGGGTACTGGCCGCCCAGTACGGCACCGATGACGCCCACGCCGGGTATCCCCGGGAGGTATGCGCCAAGGAGCAGAACCGTCAGCAGCAGCGCGATCAAGGACGCAACGCCTGCTGCGACGCCCCGCAGCGCGCGGACGAGTCCGCCCGGGCGCCGGCGGGCGCGGCCGGATCCACCGGTCTCATGCTGGGTCCCGGGCCTGCCTGCGGCCGAGCCGCCACCGTCGCCGTACCGAGCGCTCATCAACGTCCCCTCCCGATGCTGCCGAACCTCGGGAGGGTCCGCGCAGTTGGTGTTCGGGGAAGGTAGAAGGCCGGCTGTGGCGGCGGCGTCCCTCTGCGGAGCTACTTCCGCCCTCACTCCCGGGTATGACGCACACGCCCTGTCCGCTCGCGGGGGCTTCCCGTGCGGGCTGCTCGGCCGGCTCCCAACTCCCGCTCTCCTGCGAAGAGTTCGAAACAGGAGACCGAGTCAGCCCTGAGCTTCGCCGGGGTAGACGCCGAAGCACCAGAGGTTGCCCTCGGTGTCGCGGATCGTGAAGTCGCGGTTGCCGTAGTCCTCGTCGCGGAGGGGGCGATCGATGGTGACGCCCGCCGCCTTGACCCGCTCGTACAGCCCGTCGACGTCGGCGGTGACGACGTAGCACCCGGACGTGCCCGGAGTGGTCGTCCACTCGCCGCCCGGCTTGTGCGAACCGAGCATCACGCCGCCGCCCTCGGGCCAGTCGAGCTGTGCGTGAGCGACCTGATCGCCGTCGGCGTAGACCGCCGTCCGGCGGAAGCCCACCTTCTCCACCAGGAAGTCGATCAGCGCGAGTGCGTCGTGTGCCTGAAGGGTGGGCCAGACGGTCGGCGCCGGCGGCTGCGATGCGCCGGCACCGGCGCCGGTCTGCGTGTCCGGTGCGTTCTGTGTGTTCTGTGCGTTCGTGGCTGAGTTGTTCATGCGTCCCACTCTTCGCCGTCGGGACCGTCCCAGGCTTGGATATTCCGGTGCTCTTCCTCGATCCAGGCGCTCGGACTCAGCCCGGTGAACTGCTGGAAGTCCCGGACGAGGTGGGAGTGGTCGTAGAACCCGCAGTGCACCGCGAGCCGCGACAGATCCCATGGCAGCCCGTCCGCGACCGCCTTCTTCAGCTGCCGCTGCGCCCGCTCGAACCGCATGAGCCGGGAGATCTGCTTGGGGCTCGCCCCCACCTCCTGCCGGAAGAGCGTGGTCAGCTGCCGTCGGCTCATCGCCACGTGCTGCGCCATGCCGTCCAGGGAGCCGGTGCCCTGATGCCAGGCCATCCACTTCCACGCGGCCAACAGCTCCGGACGTACCTCCGCACGCCGTCCCGCGTTCTCGTACCGTCGCCGCAGACAGGCCGACACGGTCTCGAAGCGCTCACTCCAGCTGTCCTGCTCACGCAGCCGTTCGTGCGTCTCCAGTGCCGAAGCGCCGAGAACTGCGGCGCCGTCTCCGGCCACGTCCGTCAGCTCACCGGCAGGCATGCCCAGCAGCGCCCGGGCCGCCAGCGGGTGCACGGCCAGCTGCACCCCGGTCTCGCAGCTCGGCTGGGCGATGTACACGGGTTCTTGGCTCAGGCCGCCGACGACGACCTCCGCGCGGTGCGCGTCCCTGCCGCGTGCGTGTTCCGGGCTGTTGCCGCAGACGAGGGGCCCGTCGAGAGAGAAGATCAGCGTCAGGTAGGGCGAGGGCAGGCCCCGATGCAGCTGGGGAGTGGCGTCCCGCGCCGTGTAGCCGACCGTGGACGCGACCATTCCACCCAGCGTTCGCGGCGCGTGTACGAAGGTGGACGTGCCCGCCTGCTGGGAGGCGGGAGCCTGCTCGCCGCTCCTTCCGGAGCTCATACGACCAGTCTACGAAGGTCGCGGCGGCCCGGGCCCGGTCTGCGGCGTCGAGCAGCCCCGAAGCAGGGAGCAGCCCGGAACCGTCGCCGCGCCCTCCGATGGGGGCGCGCCTACCGCCCGTCGTGTGCCGTCTCGGAGAAGTACGCGTTGGATGCGGGCCGGTAGAGGAACACCAGAGCGCCGACGGCCAGCAGGATCGGGATGTTGACGAGCAGGTCGTAGACGATCCCGTCCTCCGACCATGCGAAGCCGTTCATGCTCGCGCTGTTGAGCAGGAAGAACACGTTGACACCGGCGCTGACGGTGAGCACGATCCGCGCCCAGTTGCGGCCTGCGCGCATCCTGAAGGCGAGGAACAGCCACAGCGCACTGGTGGCGACCAGGGCGCCGGCAGACCTGGCGAGCTGTCCGAGCGCGCCGTCCCCGCCCATCTCGTGGCGCATCTCCTCCAGCCCCGAGGAAGGGATCACGAACGTCCCGAGCAGCCAGGCGGTGACATCCACGGCGATCGCCGCCAGCGAGAGCTTGAACGCCGTGTTCACTTCCCTCGGACCCCCGGCTCGCTCGGTTTCCGTGCTGATCATCCGTCCCGTCCCTCCCGTGAGCAGGCACCCGGCTCGGTGCACGCGTGACATGGAGAGACGTCCGGATGAGGCGTGGAGGTTGCGAGGGCCGTGACCGGCACCGGATCCAGCGTCCGGCTCCCGACCTGCACGGCGACGCCCGGGTCTCCAACCGGCCTGTGGGCAGGGGCAGTTGCTTATGCCGACAGGAGCTGCCCGGGCGTCGTTCACGGGCGGACGGTCAACTCACGGTCTCCTCTGCGTGCTTCTCCGAAGCGGCCGTCGGCAGTGAAGGGCGATGGTCCGCGACACGTCTGCGCAGGACCAGTTGGAGACCGACCATCACGACCACCGTCGCGATCGCGCTGTGCCACAGCAGCGCGTCCAGCTGTCCCGCCGAGAGATAGGCGCCCACGGCAACGGCCGCCAGCGCGCACACGCCTCGGTCCACGATGCTCTCCACGGACAGGAGCGTGGCGCGGGGGGCGTTCGCGGGGATCGCGTCGTTGACCAGCTTCCGCTGAACCGGGTAGGCGAATCCCGTCAGCGCCGCGAACACGCACAGCAGCACCATCACGGTCCAGGGCCCGCCCAGGGTGAGACCGGCCAGCGTGCCCGCCAGCGCGACGCTGAGCAAGGACACCCAGCCGACGGGCGACAGGCGCCGGCCGAGCCACTGGGGGCGTGCCGAGGCCACCGCCTCCGCCACCGTCATCGCCGCCAGCACCGTGCCGTGTGACGTCTCGTTGATGCCGTGGTCCAGCAGGACGGGCTGGAAGAGGTTGACCTGGCAGATGCGGGAGAGCGTGAACACGGCGACGCCCTGCACCATGATCAGCGCCAGGCGGGGCGTCGCCCGCACATGCCGCAGCGCGGCGCCCGCGTCGCGGAGGAAGGCGGCACGACTCCGCCCCGCACCCTTCTCCTGTCCCTTGCCCTGCCCCTTGCCTTGTCCAGTGGTCCTTCCCGGTGCCCCGTCCTCTCCGCGGGACACCGCAAGCCGGGGCAGCGCCACCGCACACGCCAGCGACCCCGCCGCGCTGGCGGCGCTCAGCACATACGGGGCCGCGTGCGCGACGGCCATCAACGGGCCGACCAGCGGCCAGCACATCACCTTCGCCGCCAGACCCAGCGCGCGGGCGGTCCCCTCGGCCTTCAGGTAGTGCTCTCCGCATCCCTCGGCCCGAAGGCCGTCGTAGAGGTAGGCACTTGCTGCTCCCGAGGTGAGGGAGCGGCCGGCGGCGATGGCCAGGAAGTGGACGAGGAAGCCCGTGTAGGACGGCGTGAGCACGGGCGCCAGGTTCGCGGCCGTCATCACGACTGCCCCCGCACGCAGGCAGTTGCGTGCGCCGATGCGGTCGGCGACGATCCCGGTCGGGATCTCGAAGAGACAGAACGCGATGTAGTAGATGCTCTGGATCCCGAAGATCTGCCCGTCCGACAGCCCCGCCTCCCGCTGGTAGGCGTAGAAGACCGGCATCCACCACAGCAGGTTGAACAGCAGCTGGAAGCCGTTGTTCAGGCCGATGATCCGGCGGGCGGCAGGCGTCAGTCCGGCCGAGCGGGGCCGCGAGAAGGACCGCAGCCGCTGGTCGAGACGGCGGATCACAGCGCGTACGGGCGGATCTGGACCAGGCGGAACTCGCCCTGGTCGGTCATCAGCCACTCGATGTCGAGGGGACTGTCCACGTCGGCCTCGCTGAAGTGGGACTGCAGCAGCCTGCCGCTCAGGGCCAGGTCCGCCAGGCGTGCGCGGGTCGCGGCCGGCAGGTCCCCGCCGGAGGAGCCGAGTGCGACCGTACGGCCGCCGCCCTCAACGGTGTTGTACAGGTACTGCTGCGGCAGAGTCGTCCCGTCGACGATGCTTTCCGGCGACCCGGGCGAGCAGTTGAGATAGACGTTGCGGAACTCCTCGCGCTTCGTCGGATTGCAGGTCACCAGGACGCCCCCGAGCGCTGCGGGGACGTACTCCTGGACGATGACGCCCATGTAGGTGTCGTCCAGGGAGATGCCGACCTGATGGCGCAGGCGCACGCTGCGCGGCGACAGCAGGGACGCCCACACCTGGCGTACGGCATCGAGGAGTTCGGCTTCACCCCGGACGGTGGTGACGGAGTCGTACACGCCCGCAGCGGAGAAGCCCGGCAGGTCTTCGGCGTTGGAGGACGAGCGCACCACCAGGCGGGTCCCCGCGGCAAGCGGGGCGGGGAAGGCCTGGGTGATCTGGCGCGTCACGCCGTCCGGCACGGGCGTGCTGCGGACCAGGTGCTGCAAGTGAAGGCAGAGGGAGTCCAGCACGTCCAGCGCATCGAGCTCGAGCACCATCTTCAGCTTGCCGATGCCCTGTTGAAGCGCCGGTGAGGACGTGAGGAAGCGGTGCTGCAAGGCGAACGGCAGCGCCACCCCTTCGGGTGCCGCCACGGTACGTGCCGCGAACTCGGCCGCGGCCTGGCGCAGTTGGCTCGTAGCGGCGTCCGTCACGCCGAGCCGCGCGGCCAGATGACCGTACAGATCCGGGCGGGGAGGCCGCGCTCGTCCGTAGAAGGCGGTGAGGTCGGCGGTGCGGCTGTCGAGGACGTGGTGGAGCTCTCCGAGATTGGCCGCCTTGGTGCCGTAGCGGTCCCGGTCGGCGCTTCGAAGCCGGTGCAGCGAGAGGACCGGCACGTCCTCGAGCAGTGGCGGCTCCACCCGGATCCGCTGGTGGTGCCAGGCCGGCGCGTCCATCTCCGGAGCGCTCGCCAGCGCCTCGATGGTGATCTCGTCCTCCCGCACCCGGTAGCGGACCCATGCGCCGTCCAGACCGGCCTCCTCGACGATCTGATCGAGGTCGCGGACGATCGCGTTGGGGATTCCCCAGCCGGATGCCAGGACGTTGGTGTGCGAAAGCGGCGTGATGGGCGTGGTGTTGAGGAATCCGGCGACTCGCGGTACGTCGTCCGGCAGGCAGTCCATCGCCACGATGTCCGCCCAGCCGAGCCCGTCCGCAGCGGCCTCGTACTCCTCGGCCGTACGGAACCAGCGCAGCCGGCCCGTGGCCTCCCCGGGGTTGAGCGGCGTCCGCATCCGGTTGCCGAAGAGCTCGTGGCCGAGGATGCGAGGCACGCGGACCTCGCTGATCGCCGTGAGCTCCTGCTCCTGGCCGTGGTTCGCGGGCTTCAGCAGCAGCGGCAGACGGCCGTCGACACGGCTGCGGACGTACGCGTAGAACTCCTCGAGCAGCGCGCCGTGCATGGTGTCCGCTTCGGTCGTCTCCAGGACGAGGAACGGCCGTTCACGGTTCTCGGAGTCCTCGTCGGTGTGCAGCGAGAGCACGCCCAGCAGGAAGCGGCGCTCCGGATCCATGTACATCGAGGCGTTGTATGAGTCCAACCCCGCGTCCAGAGCCTCCAGTTCCAGGCCGAGGATGCGGGTGGCGACGTAGTCGACGTGGAAGGGGTGGACGGCCGTGTCGAGCAGGTGCCAGGTCTCCTCGGCACGGTCGACGACGACCTTCAGGTAGGGGTGACCGGCGAGGACGCCCGAGAGGGCACGGAACAGCGGCAGCGTCAGGTTGCCGCCGACGACCGTGAGGTCCGTGGCGGGGCGCGGCTCGGACGGCGAGGTCAGGGGAGTGGTCATGACCGGGCCTCCTCGGAGGACGCCGCCGGCAGGACCTGGGGAAGGGCGTCCACCAGGGTCCGGAAGTCCCGCACGACGGTCTGCGGGTCGAGGGCCGAGAGCAGGCACAGGGCGGCCATGGTGTTCGCGCCGGCGGCCGGTTCGTAGACCGGGACGGGAGTGCCGTCGGGCAGTGAGCTGTCGGCGACCACGGACAGGCGGCTGCCGTCGCTCATGGGGACGGCGCCCGCCACAGTCGGGAAGTCCCAGATGCGCCGGTCCGGCCAGGCGTCTCCCTCGCCGTCGACGGCCAGCACGACGAGTGCACCCGCCGCTCCCCGCGCCTCCTGCGCCGTACGGGCGTGCTCCGGCCAGGAGACCGAGCGCCCCAGCAGGTGGTCGGTGAGCATCCCGACAAGGTCGAGACCGAAGACCTCCTCGATCTGCGGGAGCGTCATCGCGCCACCGAACCGGGCGGCGGTCTCGATCACCCACATCTGCCCGCCGGCGCCGAGTTTGATCTCGGTGTGCGTCCCGCAGTTCTCCAGCCCCAGGGCGTCGACGGCCTCCCGGGCGAGGGCCACGACCTGCTCCTGGGCGTCGACCGGCAGGGGAGCGGGGGTGATGCCTGCGCGCTCGGTGAAGGGTTCCACTGTCGGCATGCGTCCGCTGAGACAGACGGGCCTGAACTCGCCGTCGGTCACCACGCCTTCGACGCTCACGTAGTCGCCCCAGCCCGGCTGGTCGAACCACCCCTCGGGTGTGCCCTCCACGATCTCCTCGACCACGAAGTCCGCCTCGGCGTCGGCCACATGGAGTTCGGCGTAACCCAGTTGTGCGGACTCGGCCATCACCTTGCGGGACGCCTCCCAGGCCGGCTGGACGTCGCGAGGGGAGCGAATGATCTGGTGCGCCGTCGAACCGGCGCTCCAGGCGGCCTTCAGCAGCAACGGGAACGAGAGGGCAGCGGCCGCCTCGTGCAGGTCGCTTTCCGAGCCGACCGGACGGAACCGGGGCTGGGATATGCCGCCTTCCTGCCAGGTGCGCCGCATCATGCGCTTGTCGCGGGCCAGGGCACAGGAGTTGCCGGGTCCGACGAGGCCCAGCTTCTCGCAGGCCTGGGCGACGGCGACGACCGCGTACTCGGAGAAGGTGAGCACCGCATCGGCGCCCACGGCCTCCGCCCGGGCGACGATCAACGACACCAGGTCCCGCCGCTCGGACTCGGTGGGGACCACGACCGAGGCGCACAGGCGCTCGGCCGACGCCTCCACCGCTTCAGGAAGGGCGCTGAGTGCCAGCACGTGCACAGCTGACCTGGCGGCGACCCGCGACAGGGCATAACCGAGTGGCGGACCACCCTTGGCGTGGACGAAGAGCACCTTGGGCACGGCGCGACGACTCCTTCACTCACTGAGGGGGAACGGGGCTTGGAGGTGAGCGACATAGGGCGCACTGCTCACCCACTCAAGCGAAACAGCCCGCAGTCACCCGGATCGCCACAACGGCCGCGTCGCGTCAGGCAAATGCCAGAGTTGCGGGTCTTGTCGAGTCATGGTGAAGGTTCCGTGATGCCGTATGGCGGGAGCGGCGCGACGAGCCGGTCCGGCTGTGTTCCAGGTCGGCCGAGAACCTGGCATGCATGGGACCGGGGCGGGATAGTCATCGCGGTGTCACACCGTGTGAACGCCGTCGAACTTCCTGGAAAGGCCGTCGTGGACGAGACCGGACTCAGAACCCTGCTCGAAGACCTGCCCGTGTCCTGGTGGGAGGCCGACGGGCAACTGCGCGTCAGCGACAGCGGGGGAGGCGCGTTCAGCGACGCGCCCACGGCCCGGCGCTTCTTCGACGCCATGCGGGAGGAGTTCGCCGAGGCCAGGTGCACACCCGAGACCGGCCACGGCCAAGTGCGGTTCGAGAAACGGGTCTTCGAGGTGACGTGGTCCCTCGCCGACGCCGCATGCCGGGACCGGTTCCGCGGACTTGCCGTCGACGTGGGCGCCCCGGCCGACACCACTCGCCGCTACGACGCCCTCGCCGACCTCAGCCCCGCCGCCGCCTTCATACGCGACCTCGACGGGCGCTACCTGTGGACGAATCACGCCTACGCGCACCTCTACGGCACCACGCCGGCCGAGGTCGTCGGCAAGCACCTGGAGGACTTCGACCCTCCGGCCGACGCCGCTCAATTCCTCGCCCTGGACCGGGAGATCGTCTCTCACGGCAGGCCGCTGCGGCACACGCTGACGTATCACCGTTCCGACGGCACCAGCGGATACGCGGTGGGCCACCGGTTCCCCGTCATCGAGGGGCCGCAGACCTGCGTGGCCGGCATCTACGTCGACATCACCGGCTACATGCGCGCCCTGGACCAACTCCGTGAAGCCGAGGAGAACCTGGACGCACTGCGCGACCACAGCGGGCTGCCCTGCGCCCTCATATCGACGGGAGGACGCATCCGGCAGGCCAGCGCCGCAGCCGCCGAACTGCTCCAGATGCGGCGCTCCGACCTCGTGGGCAAGCGCGCCCACTCCGTACTCGCTCCGGCTCCGGAACTCCATGTCCTGCACCGCAGATGGAACGACCTGATAGCCCGACGCCACAGGCGGATCGAGACGTCCGCCGTGATCATCGACGCCCGCGGCCGCCATCGCCGCGCCCGGCTCCACCTGACGGCGACAGGGCGGACCTCCACCCGAGCCGCGAACGTATGGGTGGTCGTCACCCACGAGGGATTCGCGCACGAGCCCCATCCGCCGCTCACACCCGCCCAGATCCGCATCCTCGCCCTGCTGGCGGAAGGCCGCAGCAACGGCGAGATCGCCACGTCGCTGCGCCTGTCCCGGCAGACGGTCGACTACCACCTCGGACGTCTGCGTCACCTGCTGGGAGCCGCGACCAGGCCCGCACTCGTCGCGCGGGCGTACGTCCTGGGCATCCTCGCCCCCCAGTCCTGGCCGCCACGATCCGCCACGGCGACCCATCCCCTCAGCTCCACCTGACAGGCTCCCCGGGCGCCGAACCCACCTGCTGGACCCGCGAGTTGACGGTGCTGCGCTGGTCCACCAGCGGAGGAGGCCCGCCTGACGCCGACCCCGGTTGCACGGCCACCCCGGGCAGTGCCAACGTGCGGCTTCCCATTCCCTCGTCAAGGCTAGGTTGCGCGCGTGGAGTCAGGTCCTGAGCAAACCCCGGGCCGAACTGGTGATCACCCGGGGCGACTTCGCTTCGCCGTACTCGGTCCGGTCCGAGTCTGGTGCTGCGACCGGCAGTTGCCTGCCTTCCCGCCTCAACAGCGCGCCCTGCTGGCCGTGTTGCTGCTGCGCAGGGGCCGGGAGGCGAGAGCCCCCGAGCTCATCCATGCCCTTTGGGGCGACGAGCCGCCGAACACGGCACTGTCCGCCCTGAGGACCTACGCCTCCCGAATACGCAAGTCCTTCGGTCCTCACGCGAATGAGGCGCTGGTCAGCGTGTCCGGAAACTACGCGATCCGGGTCGAGGACGGTGCCCTCGACCTCGACCTCGCCGAGGACCACGCCGCCAGAGCCGAGGAGGCGAAACGCAGTCGCGAGTACGACACAGCTCGTCAACTGCTGGACGCCGCCCTGGACTTGTGGGGAGGCGAATCTCTGGCCGGAGTGCCCGGCCCGTACGTCCAGGGGCAGCGAACGAGGTTTGAGGAGTGGCGCCTTCAACTGATCGAGTCGCGACTGGAGCTGGACCTGAACGTCGGTCGCCATGCCGCAGCGGTCTCCGAACTCACGGCCCTCGTCGCCGCCCACCCGCTGCGTGAGCGTCTCCGAGGCCTGCTGATGCTCGCGTTGTACCGCAGCGGACGTCAGGCTGAAGCCCTCGCCGTCCACTCGGACACCCGGCACCTGTTCGCGCAGGAGCTGGGCGTCGCCCCCTCCCCTCGGTTCGCCGAGCTGCATCAGAGGATCCTGGCCTCCGACACGGCGCTGGCGGCACCGGAGGCCCGTGCGGGCAGCCACACCGTCACGCTGCCCAGCCCCGCACAACTGCCGGCAGACGTCGAGGACTTCACCGGCAGAGCCGGCGTCGCGCGCGAACTGCTCGAGAGGCTCACCACGGACACCGGCGGAGTCACCGTCGTCGCCGGCGCAGGCGGCGTGGGCAAGACCACGTCGACGGTGCACGCTGCGCACGCGGCACGCGACCACTTTCCGGACGGTCAGCTCTACATCGACCTCCAGGGAGGCCGTTCGGGGAGCCTGGAGCCGTGCGCGGTACTCGGCTCGTTCCTGCGGGCGCTGGGCACACCCGACTCAGGCATCCCGGAATCCACAGCCGAGAGGGCCGCGCTCTACCGTTCACTGCTTCACGGGCGTCGCGTAGTGGTCGTACTCGACAACGCTCGCGACGCGGCGCAGGTGAGGCCGCTGCTCCCCGGCGCCAAGGGCTGCGCCACACTGATCAACAGCCGCAGACGCATGGTCGAACCGGCAGGGGCACATCTGGTGGATCTGGACGTGATGGACCCCCAGGAGGCACTCGAACTCTTCACCAAGATCGTCGGAGAGCCGAGAGCGACGCTGGAACCCGGTGCCGCGCTGGAGGTCGTCACAACGTGCGGCTTCCTCCCCCTCGCGATACGCATCGCCGGCCGCCGGCTGGCCACCCGCCCGACCTGGACCGTGTCCCAACTCGCCTTGAGAGTCGCCGACAAGAGGCAGCTGCTGGACGAACTGAGGGCGGACGACCTCGCCGTCGCAGCGACCTTCGAGCTCAGCTACAGCCAGCTCGACCCTCAACAGGCCCGCGCCTTCAGGCTCTTGGGACTCAGCGACATCCCCGACGTCTCACTCCACGCCGCCGCGGCCATGCTGGATCTCGACACGCGCCGGGCGGAGACACTGCTGGAGTCCCTGGTCGACGTCTCGCTGCTGGACGCGCAAGAGCTGGGACGCTACCGCTACCACGACCTGGTCCGGCTCTACGCCCGCTCCCGGGCAGAGAGCGGCGAAGAGCCGCCCGCACAGCGTGAGGCCGCGCTCACGAGGCTCCTCGACTTCTACCTGGCGACCGTCGCTCACGTCTACGCCTGGGAACGGCCAGGCCAGAGCCTGCCGGTGGAGCACACCGGGCAAGCCGGAATGACCTTCCGCAATCGCGCGGAGGCAGCGGAATGGAAGGCGGAGGAACTGCACTGTCTCCTGGCATGCATCTCTCAACTCACCGCGGACACTCAGCTTCGCAAGGCAGCCGATCTGCTGAGGTTCCTCTCCGATCTGGCCGACGACGGCTCCCACTCCCGCCAGTTCGAGCAGGCAGGCAGCGTCCTGCTGGAGGCGTCACGGACCGCTGGCGACGTGCATGCGCAAGGCAGAGTCGAAGTCACCCTCACCTGGATCGACATGATGCAGGGCCGCTTCAACGAGGCGGAGGTGCACGCCCGGACCGCCGAGCAACTCGGCACCGAAGCCGAGGACTCGTCCACGGTGGCGACGTCCCGCAACGACCTGGGCATCATCAGCACTCAGCACCAGCAGTACGAGGAAGCCGAGGCGTACTTCCACCGGGCACTCGACGGCTTCCGGGCCAACGGCAACGAACCCGCGGAGGCGAGCGCACTGTGCAACCTCTCCCGCATGCACCTGGCCACCGGCCGGTACGAGCAAGCCACCGACCTCGCCGAGCGGGGCGTCGCGATCTACCGCCGGACCGGTGCCTCCCTGCGTCTGGGCAACGCCCTCTACCAACTGGGAATGGCCCTGACGTACTCCGGAAGCTGGAAGAGAGCCGAAGGCCTCTTCGCCGACGCGCATGCCATCTTTCAGGACTGTCGCCATCAGTTCTGGTCAGCGATGACGCACTACCGCCTGGCCGAGCTGCATCTGAAGGCACACGACCCCGACGAGGCCGCGCACCAAGCGGAACGGGCCCTCTCCCTCCGCAACAACTACGGAGGACTGTGGTGCGCCAAGATCCTCACCGTGCTGGGACAAGCGCTCACCGCACTCGGACAGAACAGCCGCGGGCGAGCCTGCTGGGAAGAAGCCCTGCCCCTCTTCCAGCAGCTCGGTGCCGCTGACGCTGAACAGTTGCGAGCGCTGCTGGCTGCTCGCGATACCGAGGCTCCAGCGCAGGGGCGCCCCGGAAGCTGAGCTGAAGCACCGGGCCAGAGGGGGAGACGGCTGTCGTTCACTGCCGAGGGTCAAGCAGACCCCCTTGCGTCGCCACCACCCGTCCCCATGAAAAAGACCGGGTCAGGCACATGATCACCGAAAGGCGTCGTAGCGCGACCGAGGTCGAGACGGGCACTTTGCACCACTTTCGGCCGTGCGCGTAGCTGCCCGCCGTGTTGCACTGACCAAGTGAAACGTATGCACTCATCGGCGTCGCACCCGCTTGCTGGGCAGTCCGGCAAAGCGGCCTCCGGGACCGAGCAGGCCCAGCGGGCAGAGCAGCAGCGCCGCAGGGTCCGGCTGATGATCGAGATCACCGCTCGCGCAGGCGCGTACCGGAAAGGGCTGGTGACGGCAGTCCGCCGGCTCAGCCCGGACGAAGCGGTGATCCTCGCTGATCTGGAGCGGAACGGACTGCAGGTGCCGCAGTTGCACGACGTGCTGTGCGGAGGCCATGTGCTGGTGGACGACCCGGAGCTGTACGAGTCCTGGCGCTCCGCCAAGGGCAGCGTGGAACGATTGTCCAGCCATCACCACGACATCGACAAGACGAAGTATCCCGACATCGGGATGCGTGGTGTGGTGGTGCGGGAGAAGTTGCACGGGCGTACGGCTCAGGGCACGTGGGTGCAGCTCGAGAAGACGCCTGCTGCTTTCGGCAAGCGCAAGCTCCCGAGCATGAACGACATCCGCCATCTCATGGACTACGTGGTGTACCGGATCACCCGCAGCAATGTGGGTCCGTGGGGTCTGTCGCGGATGACCGAGCGGCGTCCGATGTATCTGTCGCCGGTCCTGGCGGTACCGACGTCGTTGACCGGCCCGGTTGCTCGGTCCCTGACGCAGGCGCTGCGCCGGATCGAGGCGGATGACGATGTGACCTCGATGTCCCAGGACTTGGCGGCCCGGTTCCCTCCCCCGGACCGGGAGGATCTGGCCGGCGAGCTGGGCCGGGCGTTGTCCGGGAGAGCCGGGCGGGGGCTGTTCGGCAATTCCGACGTGTGGGTCACTCAGACACCGTCGAGCAGTGCTTCCGCGGTTCTCGGGGAGAGCCCCGGGGCTGCGGGTGGCGCCTGGCCGGAAGGAAGAGCGGCATGAGCAACGCAAAGGGCAGCAAGCCGTCGCCTCAGTCGCCGGAGACGGGTGACGCCTCGGTCCCGGACGGCCTGGTCTCGGCCGTACTGAATCTGGTGGAGACCGGACCGGTACTGCTCGGTGCGTACACCATCGCCGAACTGACCGCCGTGGACGCCATCGTGGACTTCCTCGAAGCCCGGCCCTCGGATGAGGTGCTGGCTGAGGCCGTGCGCTCGCTGGCGGCGCGGCAGCTGCTGTTGGCGGGTTCCGAGGGCGGGCAGGTGCAGGTGCGGGGAGACCTGGGTATCGCGGTCGCGTTCCAGCGGCGGTCGCGGAGCGTGCTGGACGCCCGTGTGACGGGTACGGGCGTGGGGGAGCCGTGGCGGATCTTGCTGCTGCCCCAGCCGGAGCGGGTCTGCCTGATGGTGAGCATCGACGCGCTGGGCGTTCACCAGATCGGCCTGTACAAGCTCGAAGAAGCACTCCGCATGCTGGCCGACTGGCTGCCGACCGGATCGTCGGCGGATTCCGGCCCGGGGGCGAACATGGACGACGTGCTGGACGGTTCCGAGCGTTCCGCGCTGGTGACGGTCACCCGCTACACGGCGCGGGGATCGGCTGAAGTCGCGGGTGACAGCACTGACTTGGTCCTTGCGCGCAAGGACGGGCGGTTGCATCTCTTCACCCGGGATCCGCAGGCACGGGAGAACCTGGTGCCGGGCGAGGCCAGCGGCAAGGAAGGCGTGCGCGACAGGTTGGTCGACCTGCTGGCGTAAGGGCCGGCCCGTCCGGAGCCCCAGCCGGGTCAATTGTGCCGAGGCTCCCGGAGTCTGCGCTTGAACTGCCGTCCCTGTGACCACAGTTGAAGCTCCCGAAGGTGGGGGCCCGGACCGCTGTCACAGGGACGAGAGGCGCTTGGTGCTGTCAGCAGCCGTTGAGGACCGAGGAGAGGGCGCTCTTCTCGGCGGAGTCGACGGAGAGCCCGTAGTGGTGTTTCACCTGGACCCAGGCGCGGGCGTAGGTGCAGTGGTAGCCGGAGACGGAGGGCCACCACGTGGCGGGGTCCTGATCGCCCTTGGACTGGTTGACGTTGTCGGTGACAGCCAGGAGCTGGGGGCGGGTGAGGTCGTTGGCGAGGTCCTGCCGCTTGGCGGTGGACCAGTTGTAGGCGCCGGAATCCCATGCCTCGGCCAGGGGGATGAGGTGGTCGATGTCGACGTCGGAGGGTGCGCTCCAGGTGGCGCCGTCGTAGGGGGAGAACCAACTGCCGCTGGTGGCCGCACAGGCGGAGTCCGTGGCCACCCCTGAGCCGTCGCGCTTGAGGATGGTCTCGCGGGTGTCGCAGTTGCCGCTGATGTTGATCCAGTGGGGGAAGAGATCGCGGCTGTAGCCGTCGCGGGAGTGTTCGGTCGTGACGGTCATGGAGGAGAGGTACGAGCGGGCTGTCGAGGCGGCGATGGGAGTGGGCAGGGCGGCTTGCGCGGGGGTGATGCCGAGGACGGTGACCGCGGCGGTGCCGGCGGCTATGAGAGCGGTGAGGATGCCGTTGCGTCTGTGGGGGGTGCGCATGGTGTTGGCTCCCAGGGTGGGTTATTGGGGGGAGGTGCGTGCTTATCGTGATGGCGGGGGATCTATGCGGATAGACCTCTGGCGGTGAAATTCTTGTGACAACCCGTCAATGCGAGGGAGATGGGTGCCCGTTCCGCAGGGCGGTCCGGCGCGACCGGCCCCGGAGAGACGACAGAGCGCCGGCCCTCGGGGCTGCTGGGCCAAGTGGTGCGTGGGGGTGGTGGGTTAACCTCGGGTGACGGTCAACTCGTTGAGGAGCGTGGGGAGATGGCAGACGGCAGCGTGGCTGACGGTGAGGCTGCGGGTGAGCATCGGCGCGACGTTCCGCTGTTCGTCAGTCGTGATGCCCCTCGCATCGTCAGCGATGTGCCGCATTCGGCCCGGATGTGGGACTACTGGCTCGGCGGCAAGGACCACTACGAGGTGGACCGGCGGGCGGGTGAGACCGCCCGTGAGGCCTACCCTGGCATCGTCGACATCGCCCGCACGAGTCGGGCGTTGCTGAACCGTGTGGTGCGGTACTTGGTCGCCGAGGCCGGCATCCGCCAGTTCCTCGACATCGGTACGGGTCTGCCGACCGCCGAGAACACGCATGAGATCGCTCAGCGTGCCGCCCCGGAGTGCCGCATCGTCTACGTGGACAACGACCCGCTGGTCCTGACGCATGCCCGCACACTGCTGGCCAGCGCCCCGGAAGGGGCGACGGATTACCTGCATGCGGACGTGAACGAGCCCGAGGCGATCCTGAAGGGCGCCGGGCGGACACTGGACCTGTCCCGGCCGGTGGGGCTGATCATGTTCGGCATCGTGGGACACATATCCGAGCACGCAGATGCGCTCTCGATCGTGCGGAGTCTGACGGAAGGCCTGGCCCCGGGCAGCCACCTCGCCCTGTACACCGGCACCGACGGTGACCCCGCCCTGGTCGAGGCGGAGCGGCGCGTGGGGGAGCACGGTGGTGTTCCTTACCGGCTCTTGAGTCCGGGTCAGGTCCGGGAGGTCTTCTCGGGTCTGGAGTTGCTCGAGCCGGGTGTGGTGCCTGGGCCGCGTTGGCGTCCTGAGGGGGCCCCGGCCGATTCGGCGGCGGACATCGCATCTCTTTGCGGTATGGCGCATAAGCCGTAGTGCTGGTTGTTGCTGCCGTGTGCGGCGCCGGGAGCGGGGGGTTGAGGTGTCGGGTGGTGAGTCCGGGAGTCCTGGTTCGCGGCCTGGGGGGTTTCGGCGTGCCGACCTGATCGTCGTCATCACGTGCTGCCTCGGACTGCTGGCCCTTCTCGGTGGTGGGGCCAGCCTCCTCGTCCATCATGTGATCAAGGGGCCGGAGTTCCCGTACGGGGTGGGTTTCTCGACGAAGGGCGAGTCGTGCGGGAGCGGTTCGGATTCTTCGGTCAGGGGCCTGGTCCTCGACCGCGGCACGGGTGAACTCCTCTACTGCGGCGTCGTACCCGGCCTGAGCGGCACTCCGGCCGGCAAGGGCGGAGGATTCACCGGTGACGAAACCGCCCGGGTGATCAGCCTCGCCAAGTCCCGCGCGGCCGAGGGTGGTTTGAGTGAAGACGACGAGAGCGCTGTGACGCAGCTGGCGACGGACATCGGCCGGAGTCACGGCTATGCCCCGCCGCCGCTTGCCGAGCGTCTTACGGGTTCGGCCGGCCCGTACGGCATCGGTGTGGGTCTGGTGCTGCTCGTCGGTCTCGCCGTCTGGGGGCACAGCACGGGGTACATGGACCGTCCGTAGCGGGCAGGAGCCGGACCTCGCGGCTCCTGCCTCACTTCATGCGGGTGTGTCAGTGGCGGAGTCGGGTGGTGGCGGTGCCGCCGTTGTTGGCTTCCTGGCCGCGCTTGTCGAGCATGGTGGCGAGGTCTTTGACGAGTTCTTCGTCGAAGGCGCCCTTTCGTACCCCGCGGAGCTGGACCCAGGACAGGGCGGTGCCCACACGCATCTGGACGACCGCGCCTGGCTCACCCTTGAAGCCGATGACACCCAGCCGGGCGTCACTGCGTTCTTCGGT
This sequence comes from Streptomyces albidus (ex Kaewkla and Franco 2022), assembly GCF_013870515.1. Classification (GTDB taxonomy): domain Bacteria; phylum Actinomycetota; class Actinomycetes; order Streptomycetales; family Streptomycetaceae; genus Streptomyces; species Streptomyces albidus. Next base: position 32,841 of record NZ_JACBXA010000030.1, read on the forward strand.
GTCGAGCTTGATTTTCGACGCGTGGGGGGCCATGGACTTGCTGTGGAGTTTCCACATCGCGTCGTAGGCGGCTCCGGCGGCCTGCTGGCTGTTGTAGGCGACGAGGGAGAAGCTGACGGAGGAACTCTTGTTCTTCTGAAGGAAGTTGGAGGCGCTGTAGAAGCGGGCGCCTTTGCAGCTGTCGGTCGCTCCTTCGCACACACCGCCTTGGCGGATGCCCTTCATCGGCAGTGCGGAGGGCTTGGTCGTCATCCGCCAGCCGTGCATGGCCTCCTGGTCGGGCACGACGGACTGCGCCTGTTTCCTGGACAGCGCTTCGGGCTCACCGTCACTCCCGGCTTCGCCGCTGGTGCCGCATCCGGCCAGCAGCACGACTGTCGCGCCGGCTGCCAGCAGTCGTCCGTTACCGCGTCCCATGATCCAACCCCGTCCTCCGGTCTCGGCCTCTGATCATAGGAGCCCCGCCCCCGTCTGCTCCATGAATGCAGGATCCGGGATCGGTGTTCGGGCGACGACTTCCGCCTCCTTGACTCTTGTTCTGCCTGCACCTGCTGGGAGTTGCCGTGGGCCACCTGCGCTCCGGCGTCATCCCGCGACGAGATCGAGTCCCGGTTCGCGGGCGGGTTCGCCGAGGTCATTGCAGGGTGGACGGTGTCCGTCAGCAAGGCCGGTGCCGCACGGGTGTGGCATGCTGATGAAGTCGAGAGGCGCTGCGACGGACCAGGTCCGCCACGCTCGACACCTCCCCCTGCATCGGCAAGGGCGCCCCCGAGTCGATGGAGGCGTCATGACCGTGGTGGGTCGCGTCGTTGCGCTGTGGCGGTACCCGGTGAAATCCATGGCAGGCGAAGAGCTGGACAGCGTCGAGGTCTCGTGGCACGGCCTCGTCGGTGATCGCCGGTGGGCGTTCATCCGCGACGGGCAGCAGCGCAGCGGCTTTCCGTGGCTGACGATCCGGCATCAGCCTGAACTGGCCCACTACCGGCCCCACTTCACCGAACCGAACCGGCCCAACGCCTCCCCGACGCTGGTACGTACGCCCTCTGGCCGCGAGTTCGACGTGGCAGCCCCCGCACTCGCTGCCGAGCTCGGGCCGGGTGTGCGCGTCATCAAGCAGGACCGCGGAGTCTTCGACACGATGCCCCTGTCGCTGCTGACCACGCAGACCCTGGCCGGCCTCGGCCGGCTGGTCGGCACCGCCCTGGAAGCCCCACGGTTCCGGCCCAACCTCCTCGTTGAGGCATCCGGAAGTGACTTCCCCGAGGATGCCTGGGTCGGCCGCGTACTGCGCATCAGCGGGCTGCGGATGCGAGTGGACGCACGCGACAAACGCTGCGCTGTGGTGACCACGGACCCGCGAACACTGCGCCGGAACCCGGCGATCCTGCGCGCCATCACGCGGGAGCGCGACGCCCGACTCGGTGTCTACGGCTCCACCGTGCAACCGGGCCGAGTCGCGGTAGGCGACCCGGTCGAACTCGAACCGTGACCTCCCCCGAGTACGCCAGCCGCCTCTTCGACGCTCAGTGGATGGTTCGCCGGCGGCAGGGCGCTCACTGTGCCGGAGGTCGCCTTCGATTGCCAACGCGTGTGCAGCGGCAGGGGGTTGAGTGAGCGGGCCGACGACTGATGACACGACTGGTCCACGCTTGGCCGCCGGGCTCGAAGCGGTCCGCAGCGGCGCCCAGGGTTGCGCAAGGATTTCGCCCTCGAGCAACACCGGCGCCGCGCCCCGAGCCCCGTCAGCATGAACGCCATGCTCACCCAGGCCGAAGCCGCCCCGGCATGGTCCTCGAAGCCGCCCCCTACGCCCGACGCGGGCCAGGGCGAAGTACCCGTTGGGCGACTGCCGCGACGGAGGAACGCTGCGCTCAGGGACGGCGCCGACCATGACGGCGTCGTCCAGGACGCGGTCGTGGTCCACAACTCAGCTGAACCTGCGCCGGTAGGTCTGCGGGCTGACGCCGGTGGTGCGTTTGAAACGGTCACGGAAGGTGGTGGGTGAGCCGAAACCGACCTGGGCGCCGATGCGTTCGACGGAGTGCTCCGTGGTCTCCAGCAGGTGCTGGGCCTGGCGGATGCGGGCTCGATGGAGCCACTGCAGCGGGGTGGTGCCGGTCTGTTCGCGGAAGCGGCGGATCAGTGTCCGGGTGCTGGTCCCGGACTGCGTGGCGATGTCAGCGAGGGTGAGGTCGCGGCTCAGGTTGTCCCGCAGCCATGTGAGCAGAGCGTCGAGTTCGGACCCCTGCGGAGTGGGAGCGTGGTCGTAGACGATGAACTGCGCCTGGCCGCCCTCCCGTTCGAGAGGCATCACGGACAGCCGGGCGGCATCGGCGGCGACGGCCGAGCCGTAGTCACGGCGGATCATGTGGAGGCACAGGTCCATGCCTGCGGCAGCGCCGGCCGAGGTGAGGAACTGACCGTTGTCGACGTAGAGGACGTTCGGGTCGACGTCTACGTCCGGGTGGGTGGCGGCCAGCAGTCCTGCCACAAGCCAGTGGGTGGTTGCCCGCAGACCGTCGAGGAGGCCAGTGGCGGCCAGCGGGAAGGTGCCCGTGCAGATGGAGGCGATCCGCGTGCCGTCGGCGGCGGCCGACCGCAGCGCGTCGCGTACCCGGGGAGACAGCGGCGCCGCGGGGTCAGCGACACCCGGCACGATGATCGTGTCCGCGTCCCCCAGCCCCTCCAGGCCCCAGGGAGCACGCAGGGTGAAAGTCCCAGCATCGACCTCCTCGCGCTCGGCGCACACACGGACCTGGTAGGCGGTTCGCCCGTCGGGCAGACGGGTCCGGGTGAAGACCTCGACCGGCGTGGACAGGTCGAACGGGATCACCTGATCCAGCGCGAGAACGGCGACTGTGTGCATGGCAGGAAGATACCCCTTCAACGATTGGATGACTCGGGGCGAATGTCCGGGGAACGCCATGCCACAGCAGCTATGAGCCCTCACCAAAGCGTTGGCGTTATCCCGTTGAAAGGTGTCACTCACGCCACTGGGCGAAGGGTTCGACCGCGGGTTGACTTGGAACATCCGACAGAGATCGACATCCGAAGGAACACGCATGCACATCCAAGTCGTGCTGTTCGACGGCTTCGACCCGCTCGATGTCATCGCCCCCTACGAGGTGCTGTACGCCGGCGGCATCGCGTCGAAGGGAGCAGTGAGCGTGGAACTGGTTTCCGCGGAGGGCCCCCGCGAGGTGATCAGCGGCACCGGAGGGCTGGCCCTGCGCTCCACCGCCGCCCTCGACCCGGAGCGGGCGGACCTCGTCCTGGTGCCCGGTGCGTCCGGCCGAGTCGGGGAACCCGGTGAGGTTCCGGAGGGGGACATCGGCGCCGGCGGGTGGAAACAGGACGAGTTCGTTCCCGTGCTCCTGGGCCGCACGCTGTCCACCGAACTGCCCGCGCTGCTGAAGCAGGCGATGGATGCCCCGGAGGTGACGGTCGCCACCGTCTGCGGCGGCTCGCTCGTCCTGGCCATGGCCGGTCTGCTGGAGGGGCGACACGCCACAACCCACCACCTGGGCCTGGACATGCTGGATGCCACAGGTGCCCGGACCGTCCGTGCCCGGGTCGTCGACGACGGCGACCTGGTCACCGGCGCCGGGGTCACCTCAGGGCTCGATCTGGGGCTGTACCTGCTGGAGCGCGAGGTCGGCCCCCGCATTGCGCACGCCGTCGAAGAGCTGTTCGCCCATGAACGGCGCGGCACTGTCTGGGGCGCCCGGGGCCCGGTTCCCGCCGCGCTCTGAACACCCGGCCGCGCGCTCGCCGACCGTCCGCCCATCATCCGTACTGCACAGTCAGGAAGCACATCAGCATGTCAGTTGAAGGCACCTGGGACCTGGCCATCGCCACCCCCATCGGGAGGATGAAGGCCGTGATGGAACTCCGCCGGCGGGACGGCGTCCTGACCGGGACCGCCCGCGGGGCCGACGAGGAGGTGCCGCTGCACGAGGTCGCCCTCGACGGCGGGCGGCTCACCTGGAAGCAGAGCATCACCAAGCCCCTGCGGCTGAACCTGGCCTTCGATGTGACAGTCGACGGGGACACGCTGAAGGGCACCTCCAAGGCCGGCAGACTTCCCGCCTCGAAGGTCACCGGCGAGCGTCAGACCGCCCCGGAGCACCGGTCGTGACCAAGCTCTTCCTGTCCTTGCACGTCCTTGCCGCCATTGTGGCCGTCGGCCCGGTCACCGTCGCTGCGAGCATGTTCCCCGCTACCTTGCGCCGAGGCCTCGGCGACTCCGGCGACGGCGATGCCCTGACGACCCTGCGGACACTGCACCGCATCTGCCGGGTCTACGCGGGCATCGGCATCGCGGTTCCTCTTTTCGGCTTCGCCACCGCCAGCAGTCTCGGCGTCCTCGGGGACGCCTGGCTGATCGTCTCGATCCTGCTGACCGCGGCGGCAGCCGGTGTCCTGGCCCTGCTGATCCTGCCCGCTCAAGACCGTGCTCTCACCGTGGCGGGTACCACCGGCTCGACGCCGTCGACACCGAGCCGTCTCGCCATGCTCACCGGCATCTTCAACCTGCTCTGGGCCACGGTCACCGTCCTGATGATCATCCGTCCGGGCTCCACCACGGGGGTATGACCGTGCACCTGCGGATTCTGCGCCATCTACGGATCGCGGCTCATGCGGAACTCATCTCGCTGATCGTGCTGCTGGCCAACCTCTTCACCGTCCACGTCCAGCCCGTCTCGTCCCTGATGGGGCCCACCCACGGCTGTGCCTACCTGTTCGTCGTGTGCGCGACCTGGCGCCTCAAACAGGCCACGCCCACCACCAAGCTCCTGGCTCTCGTCCCGGGTGCCGGTGGGCTGCTCGCGCTGCGGCAGCTCGCCCGCGTCGGGACGGTCCGGCCCCACCTTGAAGAGGTCATCCCGTCATGAACTGCGTGTCGCCGATTCCATGAACCGAGCGCGCCGCGTCGTCAACCAGCTGGAGGCGGCACGCTGTTGTCGTGTCCAGGGGCCGGGCGGAACGCGTCACTCACCCATCAAGTGGGGGTGGCGCATGGGCGCCCGTGGGGCGCTTTCGAGCGGTGCCCCTCGCCGGAGACAGCCGCTCTCCGTTCCGGGACCGAGACTGCGATCTCGGTCCCGGAACTGCCCTTCTCATGCCCGGCTAGGTCGCAAGCCGACTATGCGGCCTTCTTGAATCTGTCGAGGGCGCCGTGGGGGTTGAGTACGTACTTGCGGCTGGCGCCCTTGTCGAACTCGGCGTAGCCGCGCGGGGCGTCATCCAGGGAGATCACCTGGGCGTTGACGGCCTTCGCGATCTGGACGCGGTCGTGGAGGATCGCCATGGCCAGCTGCCGGTGGTACTTCATCACCGGGCATTGACCCGTGGTGAAGCTGTGGCTCTTTGCCCAGCCGAGGCCGAGGCGCAGCTTGATCGCCCCGGATTGGGCGTCGTTGTCGACGCCGCCGGGGTCCTCGGTGACGTACAGGCCGGGGATGCCGAGGGAGGCTCCCGCTCTGGCCACCGTCATCAGGGAGTTCAGGACCGTGGCGGGCGCCTCACCCCCGTCCTTGCCGTGGCCCTTCGCCTCGAAGCCGACGGCGTCGATGGCCGCGTCGACCTCGGGCTCGCCGATGATCTGCTCGATCTGGTCCTGCGGGGGGCCGCGGGTGAGGTCGACCGTCTCGCAGCCGAAGCTGCGCGCCTGTGCGAGGCGTTCCGAATTGAGATCGCCGACGATGACGACTGCGGCGCCCAGCAGTTGGGCCGATGCCGCTGTGGCGAGACCGACCGGGCCCGCTCCGGCGATGTAGACGGTGCTGCCCGGACCGACCCCGGCGCTGACACAGCCGTGGTAGCCGGTGGGGAAGATGTCCGAAAGCATCGTCAGGTCAAGGAGCTTCTCGAGGGCCTGGTCGCGGTCGCGGAAGCGCAGGAGGTTGAAGTCCGCGTACGGGACCATGACGTACTCCGCCTGGCCGCCGACCCAGCCGCCCATGTCCACGTAGCCGTATGCCGATCCGGGACGGGCCGGGTTCACGTTGAGGCAGATTCCCGTCTTGCGCTCCTTGCAGTTGCGGCAGCGTCCGCAGGCGATGTTGAAGGGGACGGAGACGATGTCGCCTTCCTTGATGAACTCGACGTCCGGGCCCGTCTCGACCACTTCACCCGTTATCTCGTGACCCAGCACGAGATCGGAGGGAGCGGTCGTGCGGCCACGGACCATGTGCTGGTCGCTGCCGCAGATATTGCTGGCGAGGACCTTGAGGATCACTCCGTGCCGGCAATGTCGGCCGACGTTGCCGGGGTCCACTCCGGGACCGTCGTGCAAGTCCAAGTCGGGATAGTCGATCGATTGCACTTCGACGACGCCGGGTTCGATGTAGGCCACGGCCTTGTTTCCACTCATGAAACTGTCCCTCCGGCCAGACGTATGGGGCACCCCCTTCGAGGAAGTTTGAGGGGGTTTGGGGTGTTCGGCCAGTCCGGACCGGGGGGAAGGCTTGCCACCTGCAGGGATGGCTGTCGGTGCCCGGGCCTGTACGGGGCCGGCCAGAATCGGGGCACCACGGGGTGGCCCGTCCGGCGGTGCGATCTGGGGCGCAGCCTCTTGCCGCATCGTCGACACTGCGGGGAAGTGTCAGGGCCCGGACCTGACGTGCATCCGCTCGCCCTGTGGCCCGAACAGCGCCAGCATCTCGGTGGGATGGTCGCCCTGGTTGGCGATGACGTGCGGGGTGTGGGTGTCGAACTCGACGACCTCGCCCGGTTTGAGGTCGAGGTGCCGGTGGCCGAGGACGAGGTGCAACCGGCCGGAGAGGACGTAGATCCACTCGTAGCCCTCGTGGACCTTCGGCTCGTACGGCTTCGGCGGGTCGTGCGGCGGAATGATCACCTTGAACGCCTGCAGGCCGCCCGGCCGCCGGGTCAGCGGGATGTACGTGCGGCCGTGCCGTTTGATCGGCTTGGCCCGTACCCGCGGATCGCCCGTCTCCGGTGCGTCGACCAGCTCGTCGAGCGGCACCTGATGGGCCCGGGCCAGCGGCAGGAGCAGCTCCAGCGTCGGCTTGCGCTGCCCTGACTCCAGCCGGGACAACGTGCTGACCGAGATGCCGGTGCTCTTCGCCAGCCCTGCCAGGGTCGCGCCCCGTTCCACTCGCAACGCGCGCAACCGCGGGCCCACCCCGTCGAGGACGTCATCGAACTCAGCCATTCCCGCAGTTTGCCAGACCAGCAAAGAAGTTTGCCAATCCTGAGGGGGTGGTCGCACGCTGACACGCATGGACATCAAAGAGTCGTACGACGTGGTCGTCGTCGGCGGCGGAGCGGCCGGCCTGAGCGCCGCGCTGGTGCTGGGGCGGTCCCGGCGCTCGGTGCTGGTGATCGATGCCGGACAGCCCCGCAACGCCTCTGCCGGCCACATGCACAACTATCTGGGCAGGGAGGGTGCGAGGCCCGCCGAGCTGCTGGCCATCGGCCGCGAGGAGGTCGGCCGATACGGCGTCGAGGTGCG
>NZ_JACBXA010000300.1 GCF_013870515.1 Streptomyces albidus (ex Kaewkla and Franco 2022)
CACGAACTGCGTGTCGAGGATGCCGAGCAGGCCGGCGAGCCGCACGGCGTACTCGTGCTGGATCGAGGGGTCCTTGATGTGTGCGACGACGGGTGCGGCCTGCTCCAGCGCCGCCGAACGGCCCTCGGCGGTATCGAGGTTGTGCTGATCGACGATGGAGCGGATCGCGAACTCGAAGAGCGGCGAGCGGCTCTCGACGACCTTCGCCACCGCCTCGTCGCCCTCGGCGAGGCGCAGCTCGCAGGGGTCCATGCCCTGGGGCGTGATCGCGATCGACGTGCGGGCGGCGAACTTCTGGTCGTCCTCGAAGGCGCGCAGCGCAGCCTTCTGCCCGGCGGCGTCCCCGTCGAAGGTGAAGATGACCTCGGACTGGGAGTTGTCCATCAGCAGACGCCGGAGGATCTTGATGTGGCCCTCGCCGAAGGCCGTACCGCTGGTGGCGATGGCGGTGGTGACGCCCGCGAGGTGGCAGGCCATCACGTCCGTGTAGCCCTCGACGACGACCGCGCGGTTGCCCTTGGCGATGTCCTTCTTGGCGAGGTCGATTCCGTACAGGACCTGGGACTTGTGGTAGATCGGCGTCTCGGGCGTGTTGAGGTACTTGGGGCCGTTGTCGTCGTCCCGCAGCTTGCGTGCGCCGAAGCCGACGACGTCGCCGGTGATGTCCCGGATGGGCCACATCAGCCTGCCGCGGAAGCGGTCGATGGGACGGCCGTTCCTGGATTCCTGGGCGAGCCCGGACAGCGTCAGCTCCTTGTCGGAGAAGCCCTTGCCGCGCAGGAAGCGCACGAGATGGTCCCAGCCGGCCGGTGCGTATCCGACGCCGAAACGCTCGGCGGCCAGCTTGTCGAAGCCACGGCCGTCGAGGAAGCGGCGGCCGATCTCGGCCTCGGCGCCCTGCAGTTGCTCGACGTAGAACTGAGCGGCCACCTTGTGCGCCTCGACCAGGCGGGTGCGCTCGCCCTGCTGACTGGCCCGGCCGTACCCGCCCTCCTCGTACCGCAGGGTGATTCCGGCCTGGGCGGCCAGGCGCTCGACGGACTCGGAGAAGGAGAGGTGGTCGACCTTCATCACGAAGTCGAGGGTGTCCCCGCCCTCCTGGCAGCCGAAGCAGTGGTAGAGGCCCTTGCTCGGACTGACGTGGAAGGAAGGGGACTTCTCGTCGTGAAAGGGGCAGAGCCCTTTGAGGTTGCCACCGCCGGCCGGGCGCAGCTGGAGGTATTCGGAGACGACGGCGTCGATCGGGACTGCGTCCCGAACCGCCTTCACGTCCTCGTCATTGATCCTTCCAGCCACACGGGGAATTGTACGGCGGGCCGCCGACACCATTCCGCCACCGTCGGCGCCGGCAGCGCGGCGGGGTCGTAGCGCGGCGAGCGCGGACGGGGTGCGGCGGGCGCAGCTGGCTAAGGGCGGGGGATGTTGCGGAGGTTGGAGCGGGCCATCCGGACCATGCTCCCGACGCCGCCCGCCAGCACGGTTCTGCCGGCCGAGAGCGCGAAGCCGCTCACCTGCTCGCGGGTGATCCTCGGCGGGAGGGAGAGCGCATTGGCGTCGGTCACCACGTCGACGAGGGCGGGGCCCTTGTGCTGGAAGGCCTCGCGCAGGGCGTCGCGCAGCTGCTTGGGCTTCTCGACCCGGACGCCGTGCGCACCGGCCGCCCGCGCGATCGCCGCATAGTCGGTGTGCGGAACGCCGGTGCCGTGCGGGGGCATGCCGTCGACCATCATCTCCAACTCGACCATGCCGAGGGAGGAGTTGTTGAACAGGACGACCTTCACCGGCAGGTCGTACTGCACGAGGGTCAGGAAGTCGCCCATCAGCATGGAGAAGCCGCCGTCCCCCGACATCGAGACGACCTGGCGGCCGCGGTCGGTGAACTGTGCGCCGATGGCCTGCGGCAGCGCGTTGGCCATGGAGCCGTGGGTGAAGGAGCCGATGACGCGACGGCGTCCGTTGGGGGTGAGGTAGCGGGCGGCCCAGACGTTGCACATGCCCGTGTCGACGGTGAACACGGCGTCGTCGTCCGCCTCGTCGTCCAGGAGCGCCGCGACGTACTCGGGGTGGATCGGCGTGTGCTTCTCGACCTTGCGGGTGTACGCCTTGACCACGCCCTCCAGCGCGTCCGCGTGCTTCTTCAGCATCCTGTCGAGGAACCGCCGGTCGCTCTTCTCCTTCACCTTCGGCGTCAGACAGCGCAGCGTCTCGCGGACGTCGCCCCAGACGGCCATGTCGAGTGTGGTGCGACGGCCCAGGTGTTCGGGGCGGATGTCGATCTGGGCGATCTTGCAGTTCTTGGGGAGAAAGGCGTTGTACGGGAAGTCGGTGCCGAGCAGCAGGAGCAGGTCGCACTCGTGAGTGGCCTCGTAGGCGGCGCCGTAACCGAGCAGCCCGCTCATGCCGACGTCGTACGGGTTGTCGTACTGGATCCACTCCTTGCCGCGAAGCGCATGCCCCACGGGTGACTTGATCCGTTCGGCGAACTCCATCACCTCCGCGTGCGCGCCCGCGGTGCCGCTGCCGCAGAAGAGGGTGACCTTGCCGGCCTCGTCGACCAGGCGGGCGAGCGCGTCGATCTCGTCGTCGGCGGGCCGTGCCGTGGGCCGGACCGTGACCAGGGCGTGCTCCTCGGGGCTCGCCGGCGCCTGCTCGGCGGCGATGTCGCCGGGGAGCGTGATGACGCTGACGCCCTGGCGGCCGACGGCGTGCTGGATCGCCGTCTGCAGCACCCGCGGCATCTGCTGCGTGCTGGAGATCAGCTCGCTGTAGTAGCTGCACTCGCGGAAGAGCTGATCGGGATGGGTCTCCTGGAAGAAGCCGGTGCCGATCTCGCTGCTGGGGATGTGCGAGGCGAGAGCGATGACCGGTGCCATCGAACGGTGCGCGTCGAAGAGCCCGTTGATGAGGTGCAGGTTGCCGGGCCCGCACGACCCGGCGCAGGCAGCGAGCCGCCCCGCCACCTGGGCCTCGGCCCCGGCGGCGAAGGCGGCGGTCTCCTCGTGGCGGACCTGGATCCACTCGATCGCGGGGTTGCGGCGGATGGCGTCGACGACGGGGTTCAGGCTGTCCCCCACCACTCCGTACAGCCGCTTGACCCCCGAGCGCACGAGTGTGTCGATGAACTGCTCGGCCACCGTCTGTTTCGCCATCTTTGCCGCCTGCCCTTCGCCGCTTCGCCGCCGAGGCCTCGTAGCGGCAATTTATCCCTTCTGTCCGCCTTGGGCTCCTTCCCGCAGCGTGGCCAGCGGCACGGCCGGGTCGGCCAGGGCGTCCGGGTCGACGGGGGACTTCGAGCGGATCAGCTCCTGGATCTCACCGGTCACGTCCCACACGTTCACGTTCATGCCGGCCAGCACGTGGTTCTCACGCAGCCAGAAGGCGACGAACTCGCGCTTCGCCACGTCGCCCCGGCACACGACCTGGTCGTAGGAGCCGGGGGGTGCGTATCCGGAGTACTCCAGGCCCACGTCGTACTGGTCCGAGAAGAAGTACGGCACCCGGTCGTAGCGGACCTCGCGGCCGAGCATCGCGCGCGCGGCCGCCGGGCCGCTGTTGAGGGCGTTCGCCCAGTGCTCGACGCGCAGCGACCGCCCCAGCAGGGGATGCTCGATGGACGCGACGTCCCCGGCCGCGTAGATGTCGGGGTCGGAGGTGCGCAGGTTCGCGTCCACGGCGACACCACCGCCCGGGCCCGTCGCGAGTTCCAGCCCGGCAGACTCCGCGAGCGCGCTCCGTGGGGCCGCACCGATCGCTGCCAGTACGTCGTGGGCGGGGTGCTCGTCGCCGTCGTCCGTCCGGACGCTCTGCACCATCCCGTCCTGACCGACGATCTCGGACAGCCGCGCCCCGAAGTGGAAGCGCACGCCGTGCTCCTGGTGCAGGTCGGCGAAGAGCATGCCCATCTCGGGGCCGATGACGGTGTGCAGGGGTGTGGGTTCCGGCTCGACGACGGTGACTTCGGCTCCGAACGAGCGTGCGGCGGCGGCGACTTCGAGGCCGATCCAGCCCGCTCCCGCGATGACGAGGTGGCCGTTCTCCTGCCCGAGCGCCGTGAGCCGTCCCCGCAGCCGGTCCGCGTGCGCGAGCCGTCGCAGGTGGTGGACGCCGACGAGACCGGTGCCGGGGACGTCCAGGCGACGCGGTTCAGCGCCCGTGGCGAGCAGCAGCGCGTCGTAGTGCACGCGGGCGCCGTCGCCCAGGCGGAGACTCTTGGAGGCACGGTCGAGTGCCACGACGGTCTGGCCGAGGTGGAGTTCGATGTCGGCGCCCGCGTACCAGGCGGGCTCGTGCACGAAGACGCTGTCGCGATCGTCGGCACCGGTGAGATATCCCTTGGAGAGCGGAGGGCGCTCGTAGGGATGGTCGCGTTCGTCGCCGATCAGGATGACCCGTCCGGTGAAGCCCTCCGCACGCAGTGCCTCGGCTGCTTTCGAACCGGCAAGCCCTCCGCCGACGATGACGAACGTCCGGTGTGCGTCGACCACTTGACTCCTCCTCGCTGACCCCTGACAGAAAACCGTCCAGTGTGAGCGTCCCGCATCGGACGGGCAGCGGGAAGAGGCCCCGGGAGCGTCGTGACGTACGGGTGCTGCTGCCCGGGGACGCCGCGGGGCTGCGGGCAGGTGCTCGCAAACGCTCCCGCCGACTGCCCGTCAGAAGGGCCTGGGGGTGCCCTCGAAGTGGCGTCGTCCGCCTTCACTCTGCGGACTCGCCCTCAGCCGCTGCGGGTGAGGCGTCCGTGCAGCGAGCGGGCCGAGATGTCGGTCAGCGCGGCGATCTGGTCGACGACGACGCGCAGGCGACCGGCGTCGTCCTCCGCCTCAGCGAACAGCGCGCGGAACTGCGGGTCGAGACCGTCCGGTGCGCGTGCGGTCAGCTCCTCGGCGAGTTCGCCGAGTACGACGCGCTGGTCCGCGCGGAGCCGTTCCAGGTCGGGACGCTGCATCACGTAACGGTCGGCGACGGCCTTGAGCACCGCGCACTCCATCCGGATCTCGCGGGGCACGACCAGCTCCGCCCCGTAGCGGGTGAGCCTGCCCGAACCGTGGGCCTCACGTGTGGCGCCCTCCGCCGCGAGACAGAAGCGGCCGATCAGCTGGCTGGTGGCGTCCTTCAGCCCTGCCTGCGCCACGGCCGAACCGTCGTAGCCGTGCGGCCACCACTCCTGTTCCAGCAACCGGTCGAGTGCGGCGGCCAGTTCGTCGTCGGCGGCGTCGGAGGCGTAGCGGGCCACGGTGACGGCGAAGATGTCGCGCCGCTCGGGCTCGGCGTGCAGCACGTTGGGGTCGAGGTGCCCGGCGTGCAGGCCGTCCTCCACGTCGTGCACGGAGTAGGCCACGTCGTCGGCCCAGTCCATGACCTGCGCCTCGAAGCACTTGCGCTCCCCGGGCGCCCCGCGCCGGACCCAGTGGAAGACGTGCAGGTCGTCCTCGTAGACGCCGAACTTGGGCGAGTCCGGGTCGGTGGGATGACCGCCGCGCGCCCAGGGGTACTTGGTGGCCGCGTCGAGAGCCGCCCGCGTGAGGTTGAGTCCCACGGGAATGCGGCCTGCCGTGCGGCCACCGCTGTCGGAGTCCTCGTCCACCGTCAGGAAACGCTTGGGCTCCAGCCGTGAAAGCAGCCGCAGCGACTGCGCGTTGCCCTCGAACCCCCCGCAGGGCGCGGCGATCTCGCTCAGTACGCGTTCGCCGTTGTGCCCGAACGGCGGGTGGCCGAGGTCGTGCGCAAGGCAGGCGGCCTCCACCAGGTCGGGGTCGCAGCCGAGGGCGGCGCCCAGTTCCCGTCCGACCTGGGCGCACTCCAGGGAGTGGGTCAGCCGGGTGCGCGGACTGGCGTCCCAGGCCTGCGCGCTGGAGCCGGGCGCGACCACCTGGGTCTTGCCGGCGAGGCGGCGCAGCGCGGCCGAGTGGAGTACGCGTGCACGGTCGCGCTGGAAGGCGGTACGGCCCGGCCGCTTGTCGGGTTCGGGCGCCCAGCGCTCGATGTCGGGCAGGTCGTAGAGGGCGGTGCCGTCCCCGGTGACCTCTGTGTCGTGGGTGCCGTGCATACGCCGACGTTATCCGCACAGAGCTGCGAAGGGTCACGCACCTACGAGAGGGCCGGACGCGGCCGCCGTGCCCGCCTCAAAACCGGCACCGCACGGGGCCCCGGCAAGGGCCTCGTCGAAGCGGTGCAGCACGAGCTGCGCCAGCGCGGGATGGGCGCCGACGGGGGCGGAGGCGATCCACGGCGCTCGGTCAGCGCAG
>NZ_JACBXA010000301.1 GCF_013870515.1 Streptomyces albidus (ex Kaewkla and Franco 2022)
GCAGCGCGCGGAGAGGCCCACGGCGGCAGCGGGCGCCTTCTCGCCGTACGTGGACACCTCTCTCGTGCCGTCCTTCGACCTCCTCGGGAGCGCCGAGAAGACGGGGGTGAAGGAGTTCAACCTGGCCTTCATCACTTCCGGAGGCGGCTGCACGCCCAAGTGGGGAGGCGTCCAGGAGCTGGGGGACAACCCCGTGGCGCAGCAGGTGGAGAAGCTGCGTGCCGAGGGCGGCGACGTACGGATCTCCTTCGGCGGCGCCAACGGCTCCGAACTGGGTCTGGCATGCGGCTCGGCCGCCGAACTGGCCGACGCCTACGGCGAGGTCATCGACCGGTTCGATCTGAAGAAGGCCGACTTCGACATCGAGGGAGCGGCCCTTCCCGACACCGCGGCCAACACCCGCCGGGCCGAGGCGATCGCCCAACTCCAGGAGACCCACAAGGACTTGGACGTCTCCTTCACCCTGCCGGTGCTTCCCGAAGGATTGACGCCGGACGGCGTGGGACTGCTGGAGAACGCGGCGAGGAACGGCGTGAAGATCTCAGCCGTGAACATCATGGCGATGGACTACGGGCCCGCATACGACGGCGACATGGGTGAGTACGCCGTGGCCGCCGCGACCGCCACCCAGAAGCAGGTGAAGTCGGCACTGGGCATCGAAGACGACGCGAAGGCGTGGAGCACCGTCGCCGTCACCCCGATGATCGGAGTCAACGACGTCAACGTCGAGATCTTCAGGCCGGAGGACGCGGCCGAGGTGAAGAGGTTCGCCGAGGAGAAGAACCTGGCCTGGCTGTCGATGTGGTCCTCCACCAGGGACAAGCCCTGCGAGGGCGGGCCCAACGACCAGGCCGGCCCGGTCTGTTCCAGCATCGAGCAGGAGGCCGACGCCTTCGCGAAGGCCTTCACCGGCTGACCAGCTGACGAGCACCTTGCCGAGCGCCCGGCGGCCCACCCGCCGGGACCGCCCGAAGGAGCCCCCGATCAGGGTGGGGCGCAGCACACCTTCCCCCCACGCCCGCTGCGCCCCACCCGCCTTACCCTCTTTTCTCCGTCCCCCGGTTTCCCCCTGTTCCCCCGGCTGTGCCCGTGCGGATCCCGGCTCCCGCACGGGCACGTCTCATGACTCCGCCAGTTCTCCCGTACGGGCGACGTCCGCGTACCAGTGGGCACTGGACTTGGGCGTACGCCGCTGGCTGGCGAAGTCGACGTGCACGATGCCGAAGCGCTTGGAATAGCCGTAGGACCACTCGAAGTTGTCCAGCAGCGACCACAGGAAATAGCCGCGCACGTCCGCGCCTCCCTCCATGGCGCGGTGCACGGCGGCCAGATGGCTCCGCACGTACGCGATGCGCTCCGGATCGTGCACGCGGCCTTCACCGTCCGGCTCGTCGGCGCAGGCGGCGCCGTTCTCGGTGATGTAGAGCGGCACGCCGGGGGCCTCCTGGTGGAAGCGGAGCAGCAGTTCGGTCAGGCCACCGGGGTCGACGCTCCAGCCCATCTCGGTCGTCACCCCCGGGGGCTGGTGGAAGGCGACACGGTCCGCGCCGGGCCACGGCGAGTGGTCGCTCGCGCCGTGACCGTCCCTGCGCTCGGCCTCCCTCTCGCCCGCGACGGCCGAAACCACCGACGGTGTGTAGTAGTTGACGCAGATCCCGTCCAGGGGCTGGTGCGCGCAGGCGACATCGCCGTCCCGTACGAAGGACCAGTCGGTGATGCCCGCCGTGTCCGCGAGCAGGTCCTCGTCGTAGGCGCCGTGCAGCATCGGGCCGGTGAAGATCCGGGTGGCGAGGGCGTCGATGCGGCGGGCGGCGTCACGGTCCGCGGGTGAGTCCGAACGGGGGCGTACGGCCGCTGGGTTGAGGCTCACCGACAGCTGGGCGTCTGAGGGAAGGGCCTCGCGCAGAGCCGTGGAGGCCAGGCCGTGGGCCAGATTGAGGTGGTGGGCGGCACGCAGCGCGGCGAGGGGTTCCGTACGGCCGGGCGCGTGCACGCCGGAGCCGTAGCCGAGGAAGGCGCTGCACCAGGGCTCGTTGAGGGTGGTCCACATCTTCACGCGGTCGCCGAGTGCGTCGGCGACGAGGCCGGCGTAGTCGGCGAACCGGAGGGCGGTGTCGCGCTCGGGCCAGCCGCCCGCGTCCTCCAACTCCTGCGGCAGATCCCAGTGGTAGAGGGTGAGGACGGGGGTGATGCCGGCTCCCAGCAGTTCGTCGGCCAGCGAGCGGTAGAAGTCGAGGCCGCGCTGCGCGGCGGGGCCTCGCCCGGTCGGCTGCACGCGTGACCACGACACGGAGAACCGGTAGGCGCCCAGGCCCAGTTCGGACATGAGAGCCACGTCGTCGCGGTAGCGGTGATAGTGGTCGCAGGCCACGTCTCCGGTCTCGCCGCGCTCGGTCCTGCCGGGGGTGTGGGAGAAGGTGTCCCAGATGGAGGGGGTGCGGCCGTCTTCATCCGCGCCGCCCTCGATCTGGTACGAGGAGGTGGAGGCCCCCCACAGGAAACCTGCCGGGAAGCGCACTCGTGGTCGGGCGGAGCCGCTCGCGGGGGAGGGCCCGGTGGTGTCGGAGGTCGTGGGGGACAGTGCCATGGAAGCGCTCCCATTCGAGGACGGCGGTGACGAGCTGCGGGACGAGGCGGGGACAGGCGCGTTACAGGCGCGGACGGGGAGGCCCGCCCTGGGCCGGGCGGAGCCGGAGGCAGGACGGGGGACGGGCGGTGGCGGGGGAGGTTCAGCCCTTCACCGCCCCCTGCATGATCCCGCCGACGATCTGCTTGCCGAACAGCGCGAAGGCGACGAGCAGCGGCAGAGTGCCGAGGAACGCCCCGGCCATGATCACGGATTCGTCGGGGATGTAGCCACGGCCCAGCCCCGTCAGCGCCACCTGCACCGTCGGGTTGTCCTGGGTGAGCGCGATGACCGGCCAGAAGAACTCGTTCCAGGCCATCACGAACGTCAGCATCCCGAGCACCGCCATCGCCGGCCGCGCGATCGGGAAGACGACGTGCCACACGACGCGCAGGCTGTGCGCCCCGTCCACCCTGGCAGCCTCGATCAGCTCGGTCGGCAGGGCGTTCACCAGGTACTGCCGCATGAAGAAGACGCCGAAGGCGCTCACCATCATCGGGAGGATCACGGCCTGGAGCTGGTTGGCCCACTCCAGCTTCGCGACCGCCATGTACAGCGGGACGACGCTCAGTTGGGGCGGGACCATCATGGTGCCGATCACGAGGAGCAGCAGCGCGTTCTTCGCGCGGAAGCGGAGCTTCGCGAAGGCGTAGCCCGCGAGCGTGGCGAACACGACCGTGCTGAGCGCGACGGTGCCCGCGACGACGACCGTGTTCAGCAACGCCTTGCCCATGTTGGCGTCGTTCCACGCGGTGCTCATGTTCGAGAAGAGGTTCCCGCCGAACCAGAAGGGCGGCGGCGTCTCGGCGAGCCGCTGGTTGTTGCGGGACGCGGCGACGGCCGTCCACACCAGGGGGAAGAGCGAACCGAGAGTGAAGAGGGTCAGCACGGCGTAGGTGATGCGCCCCGCGTGCAGTTGCCTGCCCGCGGTGCCGGCTCGCTTCCTGTTCGGTGCGCTGCTCCCGCTTCCGCGTCCGTTCCGTCCGGGCTCCCGGCCCCCCGGTGTCGCGCCCGTGGGCGTGGCGGGGGTGCGGTGGCCGGCCGTTCGAGTCTCCAGCATGCCGGTCTCCCTCATCGGCTTCTGCTGCTGTGCAGCCGTCGGGCGATCAGCCAGTTGGCCAGACCGATCACGAGCAGGATCAGGAACATCGTCCAGGCGATGGCGGAGGCCCGGCCGAGGTGGAAGTTGAACCACCCCTGCTCGTACAGGTACAGCCCCAGCGTCTGGTACTGGTGCGAGCCGCCACCGGTCTGCGAACCCCCGAACAGCAGTGGTTCACCGAAGAGTTGGGTCGCCCCGATGGTGGAGACCACGACCGTGAAGAGGATGGTCGGACGCAGGGACGGGATCGTCACGTGCAGGAACTGCTGCCAGCGTGAGGCCCCGTCGATCGAAGCCGACTCGTACAGGTCGTGCGGCACGGCCTGCATGGCGGCGAGATAGATCAGCGTGTTGTAGCCCGTCCAGCGCCAGATCACGATGGAGGAGACGGCGATCTGCGACGTCCACGTGCCGTTCTCCCAGTCGACGTGGTCGAACCCGGCCAGCCCCAGACCCCAGTTGATCATCCCGTAGTCGCGTCCGAAGAGCAGCGCGAACACGAGCGTCGCGGCGGCCACCGAGGTCGCGTACGGGGTGAGCATCACGACCCGGAAGAACATCGAGCCGCGCAGCCGGTAGTTGAGGAGATGGGCCAGGCCCAGCGCCATCGCCAGTTGCGGCACCGTCGAGATGACGCCGATCGTGACCGTGTTGCGCAGGGCGTTCCAGAAGAACTCGTCCTCCACCAGCCGCGAGAAGTTGTGCAGCCCCGCCCACTCCATGTGCGTCGGGTCGTGCAGCGAGACGTTGTGCAGCGAGGCCCAGCCCGTGTAGAGCAGCGGGAAGAGGCCGAAGGCGGCGAAGAAGAGGAAGAACGGCGCGATGAAGGCGTACGGGCTCCACCGGGCGTCCCGGCGGTAGCGGCGGCTGCGGCGCTCCTCGGAGCGGCTGCCTCCGCCGACCGGCACGGGACTCCCGGCTGCCCGCAGGCGTGGCTGGGGCTCAGTCTTCGACAGCGTCATCGATCTTCTTCACCGCCGAGTTCCAGCCCTCCTCGGGCGACTTGCCCTGCTGCTCGACCTGGAGGATGCCGATGTTGCCGATGTTCTCCTGGATGAGCTGGTCCTTCGGGCCGAGAACAACCGTGGGAATGCCCTTGGCGGCGTCGGAGAAGATCTCCCCGATGGGTGCGTCGTCGAAGTACTCGTGGCGCGCGTCCTTGAGCGCGGGGAGCGCGAGCGCCTTCTGCGAACTGGGGAAGCTGGCCTGCTTCTTGAAGAGCTTCGCCTGCTGCTCGGGCGCGGTCAGCCACTTGGCGAGCGCGACGGCGTCCTTCTTGTTCTTCGCGTGCTCGGGCACGGTCAGGAAGGACCCGCCCCAGTTCGCCGGCTTGGGAGGTGATGCCACGTCCCAGGCGTCGGCTCCCTTCTCGCCGGCCTTCTCCTTGATGTAGCCGAGCATCCAGGGCGGGCAGATGACGGATGCGAAGGTGCCGTTGGCGTACGCCTGGTCCCATTCCTTGTCGAACTGCTTGAGCTTGCCCGTCATGTCGCCCTTGACCGCACGCATCGCCAGGTCCCAGGACTCGCTGACGGCCTTGCTCTTCTTGTAGATCAGCTCGCCGTCGCGGTCGTAGTTCTTGAGGGCGTAGCTGGAGACGGAGCCGTTGTAGAGGCCTGCGGCGCCGTCGGTGAAGCTGACGCCGTCGGGCGCGGACTTCGTGAACTTCTCGCCCACGTCGACGTACTTGCTCCAGTCGCCGGTCCACAGCTTGCCGACCTCGGCGCGGTCGGTGGGCAGGCCCGCCTTCTTGAACAGGTCCTTGCGGTAGCAGATGCCCATGGGGCCGATGTCCGTGCCCAGACCGACCACTCGGCCGTTCTCCGCCTTGGCCTGATCCCATTTCCAGGGCAGCCAGGCTGACTTGTCGACGCCGCCGGCCTTCGCCATGTCGACGAACTTGTCGGAGTGCAGGTTGGCGACCTCGTTGATGTTGCCGACCTCGACCGCCTGGATGTCGCTCAGGCCGCTGTTCGCCGTGAGGTGGTTGAGCAGCGCGGGGTAGTAGTCCTCGTTCCGCTCGGTGGAGTTCTCCTTGATCCTGATGCCGGGGTTGAGCTTCTCGTACTCGTCGTAGAGCCCCGCCTGCTTGTAGCCGAAGACGCCGAAGACGCCGACCGAGACGGTTCTCTTCCCGTCCTCACCGCTTCCCGAGGCCGTACTCCCGCTGTCCTCCGCGCAGCCGGCCAGCAGGCCTGCCGCGAGCACGGCCGTGAGACCGGACGCGGCCAGACGTGTGTGTCCGGAGCGTCGCCGGAGGTGGTGCGGGGAAGTGTTCCTGCTGGTGCTCATGGCTGTGCCGTCCCCTCCCGAACTTACGGGCTGTGTAGGGAGCAGGTACTATGGGAGCGCTCCCATGCTTGATGAGTTGAAGAGTCCACGAGACATTCCGGGGTGTCAAGACGTCCGGCGGCAACGTCTCGCGGAAGGCGTGTAGTTGAATGATCCGGCGGTACGGACCGGCGGAGGAGCCGGCGCCGGCCCACGGGCCCGGCCGTACAGGGGAGGGGAGG
>NZ_JACBXA010000302.1 GCF_013870515.1 Streptomyces albidus (ex Kaewkla and Franco 2022)
GGCCCGGGATGTCGTAGAGCATCACCGGGAGATCGGTGGCGCACCGTGCGTCCCTCCCCGGTGCACGGGCACGACACGTACCGGCTGCGCGAAGAACCGGATCTCGGCGCCCTGTGGACGTACGCGGACCGGCAGGAGGACGGCTCCTTCCGGCGTATCGGCGGCGGTGCCCTCGACCCGGACACCGGGCACTACGAGCAAGGCGCCTACAACGCGGACGACATGGCACGCGCCGCCGTCGTCTACCTGCGGCACTGGAGCGGCACGGGCGCACGCTCCAGCCGCCGCTCCGCCCGCGAACTGCTGCGCGGGCTCTGCTATCTCCAGACGACCGAGGGGAGCGACGCCGGGAACATCGTCCTGTGGCAGCAGGCCGACGGCACCCTCAACCGCAGCGCCCTTCCCCCGGAGACCCCTGACCCGTCCGACTCCGGCCCGTCCTACTGGCTGGCCAGGCTGATCTGGGCACTCGGAGAGGGCTACGCCGCCTTCCGGCACAGCGAGCCCGCCTTCGCGGGGTTCCTGCGCGCCCGCATGGAGCTGGCGTTGGACGCCCTCGACCGCGGCGTGCTCACCCGCTACGGGACCTGGGAGGTCGCCGACGGGCGCCGCGTGCCCGGCTGGCTCATCACGCACGGCGCCGACGCCTCCTCCGAGGCCCTCATGGGGCTGACCGCCTACGTCTCGGCGAGCGGCGACGCGCGCGCCCGTACGGCCGCGGCCCAACTCGCGGAGGGAATGGCCGCGTTGAGGGCCGGCTCCGCCGGAAGCTGGCCCTACGGCGCGCTCCTTCCCACCGCCACGTCCGTCTCCCAGTGGCACGCCTGGGGTGCGCAGATGCCCACCGCGCTGGCCTCGGCGGCCGAAGTCCTCGGCCGTACCGAGTTCTTGGAGGCGGCGCTGGCGGACGCGGCGGGCTTCACTCCCGAGTTGCTGACGGGCGGCGGGTGCGACAACGGCTGGCTGCCGGCACCCGTGGACCGTACGCAGATCGCCTACGGCGTCGACGCCCGTCTCCAGGCTCTCCTCACGGTGGCACGCAGCGGCGGATCCCCGGGGCTCTACCCGCTCGCAGCGCTCACCGCCGCCTGGTACTTCGGTGCGAACGCGGCCGGGGAGGCGGTCTACGACACCGCCACCGGTGTCACGTGTGACGGTGTCGCACCCGACGGGAAGGTCAACCGCAACTCCGGCGCCGAGTCCACCATCCACGGCCAGTTGTCCATGCTCGCGCTCGACTCCCTCCGGGGACGCGCCCGTTCGGCCACCCCGCACGGCCTGAACGGAGTCGAGCAGCGCGACGGTCTGCGCGTACTGGAGGCCGAGAAGGGAAAGCTGACGGGCTCGGCTGCCGTGGTGCGCCCGGAGTCTCCCTGGACCGGGGAGTCGCAGTACAGCGGCGACGCATACGTGGCCCTGCACGACGGGGACGGCATCAACTGGACGCTCCCGGACGGGAATTCGCCGTTGCTCGTCTCCCCGGTCGTCGATCTGGTGGCTGAGCGCGGAGCGGGTTCGACCGTCTGGCGTCACGGCTCACAACTGGTCGGCCGCGTCGATCACGGCACCGGTGGAGAACAGGGCATCAGTGAGGCGCCGGGCGCGCTGACTCCGGTGTCACTGCCCGCCGTGGTGAAGCCGGGTGTGCGGCTCGCAGCCCGCGCCGAAGGGGTGGGCGGGAGCGCTCTGCGAGTGGACTCGCTGCTGGTACGGCCGGTGGTCTCGAAGCTCGTCGTGTCCGGGCCCTCGAGGAGCCTCGCCCTGATGAGCAACGGCCACTCGCAGACGCGCACGGCGAAGGTCGTGCTGCCGGGAGAGGGGCCCGTCACCGTCGATCTGTACGACGACCGGGCCCGTCCCCTCGGCAGCAGTACCGGCGGCGGCTCGACGACCGAAGTGGACGTCCCCGCCCACGGGTTCGCGATCGTCAGCCGGCACGGGGACGGCGGCTGAGCGGCCGGCGGGCCTGCGCGTAGGCCCAACCGGCCGTCCCTGGACGGGAGTTGCGACCGGACTGCGCGTACGGCCTCATGCCGCCGGCCGCCCGCTGATCAGTCGAGGCAGAACTCGTTGCCCTCGGGGTCGGCCATCACGATGTGGCCGGCGCCGAGCGGCGGAGCGGGCTCGTGGCGGCTGAGGCGGGTGGCGCCGTGGGAGACGAGCCGCTCGGCCTCGGCCTCCAGGGCCGCCATCCGCGCATCGCCCTCGAGGCCGGGGGCGGCTCGCACGTCGAGGTGCACACGGTTCTTGGCCTGCTTGGGCTCCGGCACCCGCTGGAAGAACAGCCGCGGTCCGGCGCCCTCGGGGTCGACCACCGCCGAGGCGTCGTTGCGCCTCTCGGGCGGCACGCCCATCGCGTCCAGGGCCTGCTCCCACGAGTCGAATCCGCCGGGCGGGTCCTGCAGCCGGTAGCCGAGGGCCTCGGCCCAGAAGGCCGACAACCCGCCCGGGTCGGCGGCATCGAAGGTGAATTGCACGTCGCGGGCCATCTCAGCTCGCCTCCTGTCGGATCTGCCTGGGGGTGTGACGGTCGGTGTGCCGGTGGCTGTGCAGGTGGAGGTCGCGGAGCAGGCACACCTCGGCAAGATGGTGGATCAGCTCACGGTTGATGTGCAGCACGAGCGCCGCCAGAGGGCGCGCGGCGTACGGCCCCTCCGCCTCCCCGCACGGGCGGGCGAGACCGGCTTCGCCGAGGGTCTCGACCCCCGCCTGCCACTCGGCGAACTCCGCGTCGAGCTGGGCCAGCGCCGCTTCCGCGGTCTCGGCGTACTCGAACGACTGGTAGTCGGTGGGTGCGCGGCCGAAGTGCGCGGCGTTGCGTACCGCCAGCACGCCGACGATCACGTGCCCGAGTCGCCAGGCGATCGTCGTGAACGGCGGCGGGTCTGGCTGGGGCATCGCGAAGTCGATGGTCATCGCGCCGGACCCGGCCTGCGCCGGTACGGCACCGGTGCCGCGCGGGCGCACGCTCCAGCAGCCGGGCTGCGGCTCCCAGAAGTACTCGTCGTCGGTGAGCCCGTCGAGGCGATCGCGCAGCTGTTTGGCCCAATGCCAGTCGATCTGCTCGCGGAGCAGGGGATTCCAGGTCTGGTCGGTCATGGGTGGAGCCTGGCGCATATAGCGGACAGGATCGTTCCGCGATCTGTGGAACGATGAACGCATGACCGTCGAGGGGACGATCGAGCGGGTGCTGCGGCTGCTGGCGCTGCTTCAGCGGCGCTCGTCGTGGACCGCCGCCGAGCTCGCGGACGAGCTGGGCGTCACCGACCGCTCGGTCCGCCGCGACGTGGACCGGCTGCGGGCCGTCGGCTACCCGGTGCACGCCACAGCGGGCGTCGGTGGCGGCTATCAGCTCGGCGCCGGCACCCGGCTGCCGCCTCTCCTCCTCGACGACGAGGAGGCGATCGCGACGGCGGTCTCCCTGCGCATGGCTTCGGGCGGCACCGTCGCCGGAGCGGGCGAGGCGGCCTTGCGAGCTCTCACGAAGCTCGACCAGGTGATGCCGCCACGGCTGAGGGGCGAGGTGCGGGCGGTGCACGGCGCCACCGAGACCCTCGTCGGCCCCGGGATCGAGATCGACGCGGAGCTCCTGGTGACGCTCGCGCGGGCCTGCCGCGACGCCGTGCGGGTGCGCTTCCGGTACGCCGGACGCGACGGCGGGGAGCGCGAGCGCACGGTCGAGCCGGTGCGGATGGTCGCCACCGGCCGCCGCTGGTACCTGATGGCCTGGGACGTCGACAGCGACGACTGGCGCACTTTCCGGCTGGACCGGATGCAGGAGGTGGTGGCGAGCACCTGGCGCTTCCGGGCGAGGGAGCATCCGGACCCGGTCGCCTACGTGCAGCGGTCCGTGACCGCTGCGCCGTACCGGTACCTCGCCCGGGTGCGGGTGCACGCGCGGCCCGAGCAGGTGCGGGAGCTGGTGCCGCCACAGGTGGGGCGCGTCGAGGACGACCGCGACGGGTGGTGCGTACTAGTCGTCGGCGGGCAGGACCTGGACTGGCTCGCCGTGCACGTGGCCCGGCTGGGCTTCGAGGCGGAGGTGCTGGAGCCTCCGGAGCTGCGAGAGACGGCGGCCCTGCTCGCCCGCCGCGTCGCGGCGATGGCCGGGGAAACCCTCCCGCCCGGCTGAGAACCTTCTCCCTATTGCTCGTTCCCTCCCCCGGGCCGCCGCCCACGCAGCGCGCTCACCACCAGGCACAGCGCGGAGAGAGCGAAGAGCACGGCGGTGATCAGCAGCCAATTGCCCCAGTAGATCGCGGCGTTGAGCCCCGTGTAGGCGGCGTAGCGGTCGACCTGGTTCAGCACCAGGGGCCACCAGACGGCCAGGAGCAGCAGGGAGATGAAGGCGGGCACGCGCACGTAGTTGACCCGTTTCCGCATCGTGCCGGCCCCTCGGGCGCCCGCTCCGGGAACGCGCAGCAGCAGCGCCTGAAGGGCCCGGTCGGTGACCGTATAGAGGGGAAGCAGGAGCAGGTCGTGCACGAGCGCCGCCCCGACGAACCAGACCGCCACCATCAACGCGTCGTCCTCCAGCAGCCTGATGCCGGCGTATGCGGTCAGGGCGAACGAGCACAGCACGAGGAGCAGATGCAGCGGCGAGGCACCGTAGCGGGCGCGGAAGCCGTCCAGGAGGGGGCTTGTCACGAGGTCGCTCCGAAGGTCAGCCGGGTGACCCACTTGGTGTTGTGCACACCGGGGTTGGCCGGGACGATGATCCGCGCCGGGTAGCCGTGGTCGACGGAGAGCACGGCGCCGTTGACCCGCAGGGCGAGCAGCGACCTCGGGTCGCGCACCTGGTTGTCGCGGAGCGCCGTGGAGCTGAAGGCTCCGCCTCGCTGCACGGACTCGACGAAGACACCGGGCGGGTCCGTGCGCAGCCCGACCATGGCGGCCAGTTCGGCGAGCCGCACTCCGCTCCACTGCTGATCGCCCGTCGACCACCCTTCGACACAGGCGATGGGCAGCGACGCCGCGTGCTGCTGAAGGTCCATCAACTCCCCCCGGCTGAGGACGACTTCACGGTCGTCGTGGCGGACCGTCAGCCTCCAGCGGTCCGAGATGTCCCGCGCCCTGATCCCCACGCTCGAGGCGGTCTTGTTGATCTGGAAACCGTTCGGCCCCGATCCGGGGTCGCGGTTGCGCGGGGCCAGCAGCGCCGCCTCCCGCAGCGGTCCCCCGATGCTCTGCCCCGCCGTCACCACCAGCAGTACGAGCGAACCCGCCCCCACCATTCCCAGCGCACCCCGCCGCGACATCGTGGGCGGTGACGGATCGGGGGCGACGAGGCCGGTCGCGTCCGCGGGCTCGGACTCCGTCCGCTCGGCGGGGGTCTTCAGCTCGTCGCGCATCCGGCGGCTGCGCAGCGCCCGCACCATGACCGGGACGCGGAAGGAGATGTGGACGACGAAGGCGCCGATGAAGACCCAGGCGCCGTAGAAGTGAAGCGTGTAGAAGGAGCCCGGGAAGATGTACTGCAGCTGCACGTTGAGCAGTCCGGTGACGAACTCGAAGAGCGCCCCGCCGACGAGCAGGATCAGCGACAGCCTGTCCAGGGCGTGGCCGAGCGAACGCAGCGGCGGCCAGGAGAACAGCTTCGGGATCACCGACCAGAGCTTGGCGAGCAGCACCGGCACCAGCACGACGCCGAGCGTGACGTGCACGCCCTGTGTGAAGCGGTAGAGCCAGGCCGGATCGGTGGGCCAGGGGAAGAGGTAGAAGCCCAGCAGACCCTTGCCCGGCGTCGTGTCGTTGGTGGCGCCCAGCCCCGGGTTGTAGGCCGCGTACGAGAGCAGTCCCGTCACGAAGAGCACCGTGATGCCGACGAGCAGGATCAGCCCGAAGACCGATGTGAGCCACGGCCCCCGCAGCGGGCTGCGCCAGAACTCCGCCCGCGTGGGCCCTGGGGGTGGCTCACCGTGTCGGGCGGCGACGTCACCGGGCGGGCGGGAGCGCCTGTGACGAGGGGAGCGGGGTGGCTTCCCGCCAGGGTCGCTGGCCTCCATGTCGGTCCTCTCCGCGGTCCGGCGGCGGCTCTTGACGAGCCGTCAGAGGGACCATATGCCGCGAACCGGGAGCATCCCGGTAGGAGGACGGCGAAGACCGCGGACAGTGCGCGGGCACCCGTACCGGAGTGGCAGCGCACGGATGCGACCGTCTCGCTGCGTCCGTCGCCGTCG
>NZ_JACBXA010000303.1 GCF_013870515.1 Streptomyces albidus (ex Kaewkla and Franco 2022)
CTCGGCCGCGTCCTGGGCGGCCATGTGCGCGCCCAGCTCGTCGGCGGGGCGGTGGCCCAGCAGCTTGGAGCGGCCCCTGCCGACAGCCTCGAGGGTCTTGGTCAGCACGGCCGAGACGGATCCCAGACGGGCGTCCACGTAGTTGTCGGCGCGCTGCCGCAGCTCCTGCGGGTCGGTGGAGCGCTCCGGTGCGTCCTCGGCGTACTCCTCGTTCCACTCCTCGGAACCGGGGCCGCTGCCGAGCAGCTTGTCGCGGCCTCGTTCGACGGAGCCGATGGTCTTGCTGAGCACGACCTCGAAGTTGGCGAGCTTGCTGTCGACGTAGTCGTCCGCCTCGGCGCGGATCTCCGCCGCCTCCTGCCGGGCCTGGGCGAGGAGTTGATCGGCCTCGGCCTGTGCCTGACGGACGACCTCCGTGCCGGAGACCAGGGATCCGCGCTCCGCGTGCCCGGATTCGATGATGCGCTGTGCCTCGGCCTGGGCCTCGGCGACCATCTGCTCACGGCCGCCGAGGAGTTGCTCGGCCTGTGCGAGGGATCCCGGCAGGGCTTCCCGCACTTCACCGAGCATGGCGAGAAGTTCGGCTCGGTTGACCACGCAAGAGGCCGACATGGGCATCGCGCGTGCGCTGTCCACGGCCGACACGATCTCGTCGAGTTTCTGCTGAACGTCCACGAAGGTGACTGTACGGCCACCGGCACCCAACTCGACAGCGGACGGCCCTCAAGCGGGTTTCCGGTGGAAGGGTTCAGGGCTTGGCGAGGCGGGCGGCCAGGGCCCGGTGCACCGGCTCCGGCACCAGGTGGGAGACGTCACCGCCCCAGGTGGCGACCTCCTTGACCAGACTCGAGGAGAGGAAGCTGTAGGCCGGGTTGGTCGGCACGAAGAGCGTCTCGACGCCGGTGAGGCCGTTGTTCATCTGCGCCATCTGCAACTCGTAGTCGAAGTCCGAGACGGCGCGCAGGCCCTTGACGATCGCCGGGATGTCGCGGTCCTTGCAGAAGTCGACGAGCAGCCCGTGGAAGGCCTCCACGCGCACGTTGCCGAAGGCCGCGGTGACTTCGTGGATGAGGTCGATGCGCTCGTCGACCGAGAAGAGACCCTGCTTCGAGTTGTTGATCATCACGGCCACGTAGACCGAGTCGTAGAGCTTCGAGGCCCGGGCGATGATGTCGAGGTGTCCGTTGGTGATGGGATCGAAAGATCCTGGACAGACTGCGCGACGCACTGGTGTTTCCTCGCTCTCCGGACGTTCGGGGGCCGGTGAGGCGTCCCCGGAAGAGGTCAACATGACGCGGGAGTAACTCCGCGTTCAGCGGCGCGACCGTACCAGAGCGTGCCCTCGCCGTAGCGCCGGGACCGGAGCCCCTCGAAGCCCTCGGGCCAGCGGAATTCACCGCCCCGAGTGCTTCGCTCCACCGTGGCGAGCGCATCGTCCGCCAGCCAGTGGCCGGACCGGAGTGTGAGCAGGATCTCCCGCAGGTGTTCGTCGGTGAGGACGTAGGGCGGATCGAGGAAAACCAGGTCGTACGGGGGGTCCGGTGCGGGCCCCGAGACGACCTGTTCGGCCTTCGCGTGCCGTACCTCGGCACCGGGCAGCCCGAGCGCGCGGACGTTCTGGCGGATGGTGCCTGCCGCCCGTGCGTCCGACTCGACCAGGGTGACGTGCGCGGCGCCGCGTGAGAGCGCCTCCAGGCCGACTGCGCCGGAACCGCCGTACAGGTCCAGGACGCGTGCGCCGTGCCATGGCGCCGCGCCGCCCAACTGGGCCTCCCAGCTGGAGAACATGCCCTCGCGTGCCCGGTCGGAGGTCGGCCTGGTGCCCTGGCCCGGGGGCACGCTCAGCCTCCGGCCGCCGACGGCGCCTGCGATCACGCGGGTCATGGTGGCGAAGCCCTTCGTCCAGTCGTCCAGCAGGCTCGGCCGCGGGCGGGCCGGCCCGGTTCGTTCCGGTCGTCGGAATCGAGGATCCCACGGCCGGGGAGCAGGCGCTCCACGCCGGGCAGCCGCTGCCCGGCCGGTCAGCCCTTGTCGAGGTAGTCCTCGCGTTCCTCATCGAGGAGCGCCGCCAGCGCCGTTCGCAGCTCCGGCAGGTGCTCCAGCTCCGGGTCGTCGGCGACGAGGGCGGTCGCCGCCTCCCGTGCGGCCTCGATGATCTCCTCGTCCTCGATCACCGCGAGCATCCGCAGCGACGAGCGGACGCCCGACTGCGCCTGGCCCAGCACGTCGCCCTCGCGGCGCTGCTCCAGGTCGATGCGGGAGAGCTCGAAGCCGTCCAGGGTGGCGGCGACGGCCTCCAGCCGGGCTCGCGCCGGACCGGCCTCCGGGGCTTCGGTGACCAGCAGGCACAGGCCCGCCGCGGCACCGCGGCCGACGCGGCCACGCAACTGGTGGAGCTGGGAGACGCCGAAACGGTCGGCGTCCATGATGGCCATGACCGTGGCGTTGGGGACGTTGACGCCGACCTCGATGACGGTGGTCGCCACCAGGACGTCCACATCTCCGGCGGCGAAGCGGCGCATCACGTCGTCCTTGGCGTCCGGCTGCATGCGCCCGTGGAGGACCTCCACACGCAGACCGGCGAGCGGTCCCGACCTCAGCTCCGCGGCGACATCGAGGACGGCGAGCGGCGGGCGCTTGTCCGCCTCGTCGGCGTCGGCCTCCTCCTCCGCCTTCTTGCTCTTGCTCTTGCCCTTCGCCGGGGGCTCCTCCTCGTCCCCGATGCGCGGGCAGACCACGTACGTCTGGTGCCCGGCCTCGGTCTCCTCCCGCACGCGCTCCCATGTACGGGCGAGGAAGTGCGGCTTGTCCCGCGCCGGGACGACATGGCTTGCGATGGGCGAGCGTCCGGCGGGGAGTTGGTCGAGGACGGACGTCTCCAGGTCGCCGAAGACCGTCATGGCGACGGTGCGCGGGATGGGCGTCGCCGTCATGACCAGGAGGTGGGGCGGCTGCTTGCCCTTGGAGCGCAGGGCGTCACGCTGCTCGACGCCGAAGCGGTGCTGCTCGTCGACGACGACGAGGCCGAGATCGTGGAACTGGACCTTGTCCTCGATCAGGGCGTGCGTGCCGATGACGATGCCTGCTTCCCCTGTGACCAGGTCCAGCAGGGCCTGCCGTCGGGCTGCCGCACCCATGGATCCGGTGAGCAGGACGACCTTCGTGGCCTGTTCGGCGCCGCCGAGCATGCCGCCCTCGGCGAGCTCGCCCATCATCTCCGTGACCGAGCGGTGGTGCTGCTGGGCGAGGACCTCGGTGGGGGCGAGCAGCGCGGCCTGACCGCCGCCGTCGACCACTGTCAGCATGGCGCGAAGGGCCACCATCGTGTTGTGCGTGACGGTGAAGTTGTCGGTGACGTAGGCACGGTCGGGGTGGCGCACGCTGATGCACTGGACCTGCTTGCGTCCGACGAACTCCACGCCGTTGATGTGGCGGCGCAGCGCGCCCGGATCGTCGTTCGGCGCCCACCCGGCCAGCTTGTGCTCCGAGCGGAACGGGCAGTGCTGGGGCGGCAGTCGGAGGGAGACCGCGGCGTCCGGCCCGATGCGGGCGTGGCCGCCGAGCGAGCGTACGAGCCATGCGACGTCCTCGACGAGGGCCGGTGATGCGGCGCGGAAGGTGACCCCGTGCGGGTCGTCGCCGTGCCCCGCCTCGCCCCGGGCGTCGAGGAGCCCTTGGAGCACCGCGAGCCGGTTCTTGACGGTGTTGTCCCTGTAGTCGCGGGAGACGCCTCCGGCGCCGGCTGCGCCCAGCGTCAGGCCGTGCTCGTACGGATCGTCGTCGGCCTCCGCGGGGGCACCGAGATCCACCGGCACCGCGTCCGGCAGGCACCACTTCGGTGAGCCGTCGCGGGAGACGAGGTCGTGTCTGATCTCCCGCGTCGTCAGCACCTTCAGGTCCGCTGCGCGACCCTGGCCTCCGGCTCCGCCCGGCAGCGCGATGGCGCCCCCGGGAGCGGCGTCCGAGTCGGCCACCAGCCACAGGTGCTCGTCGTCGCACTCGACGCTGCTTCCGTCCGAGAGCAGCAACCGCCAGACCTCACGCTCCCCTTGGGGGAAGACGCCTTCCACGGGCGCCAACTCGCCTGAGGGGGTGACCACTTCGTCGCCGACGCCGATCGCTCCCATGCGGCGGAAGCCGCCGGGGGTCAGCACTTGGGCGTCCAGCGGCTGGGCCTTGCCGGATCCCACCTCGCCCTGGAGCAGGCGGTGCATGGGGTGTTCGGTGGCCAGGTCGGCGAAGATCTCGCTGCTGACGTGACGTTGGCCGTCGGTGAGAGTGAAGGGCAGCTTCGCGTCGAAGGCGTCCATCAGGCCGCCTTCGGCCGGTACGCGTGCCACGGCGGGCAGTTGGGCGTCTGCCATGCGGCGGCGCGCGAGGGCGACCTGGAGGACGAACGCCTCGTCCCATTTCAGACGGTCCCGTGCGAAGGCGACGTCCACCTTCGTGCGCGGCTTGTGCACCTTCTCGAACGCGTCGGGCAACGGGATCAGCCGGCGCTCCTCGCGAATGCCGGACGGCAGCGGGTCGACGAGCCCGTCCCAGCCGGTGGCCTCCATCGAACCGAGCACCATCTCGACGGCCTTGGCGATCTTCCACGAGGCCATCTGCGCCACGGCCGGGTAGATCGGCATCAGCCTGTTGGCGAACGCGTCCACATCCTCGGCCTCGCTGCCGGCGCCCAGGAGCTCGTACTGCGGATGTGCGAGCTGGAGGCGGCGGTTGAAGACGCCGACCTTGCCCGCGAACATCGCGCGACGGCCGGGCACCAGGTCCCGCTGGGGGATGAAGATGCCCCGCCCGAAGAAGACGAGCTGCAACTGCCCGCTGCCGTCGGTGAGGACGACCTCGAGCCGCTGCCCCCTGCCGCGGTTGAACTTGTGCACGGCGGACTTGGCGACCTGGGCGACGACCGTCACGTGCTCGTCGAGCGGGAGGTCCGCCAGCCGTGTCAGCTGGCCTCGCTCCTCGTAACGCCGCGGGTAGTGGTGGAGGAGATCGCCGACCGTGTGCAGGTCGAGGTGTTCGGCCATCACCTTCGCGGTGTTGCCGCCGAGGATCTTCTTCAGGGATTCGTCGAGCGCGGGCACGCCCCCATTGCACACCATGGCGGTGACAGGACCGGTGCATTGCGCACGGTCAGGCCGTCACTCGACGCCGATGAGCAACGGGGCGTCCTGCTGCCGTCCTTCGTAGACGACCGTGTCGACGGCGAGGTGGCCGCTGCGCACCTGCTCCTCCAGCCGCTCGACCAGGCCCGGCGGGGCCCCGTCGCCGACCACGAGTGTCACCATCTCCCCGCCGGCGGCGAGCATCCGCTCCAGCACCTCGGCGGCGGCCTCCGAGACGTCGGCGCCGATCACCGCGACGTCTCCCTCGACGAGCCCGAGCACGTCGCCGGCCTGGCAGACGCCCGCCATGGTCCACGAGCGGCGCTCGGCGACGATCACCTCGCCGTAGCGGGTGGCTCCGGCGGCGGAGGTCATGGCGACGACGTCCTCGTCGAAGCGGCGTTCCGGATCGTGCACGGCGAGGGCGGCTACGCCCTGCACGGCGGCGCGGGTGGGGACGACGGCGACGCGTACCCCCGCGGAGTTCCGGGCCTCCTGGGCGGCGTGCGCGGCAACGGCGTGCAGATCGGCGTCGTTGGGCAGCAGGACGACCTCCGCGGCGCCTGTGGCGCGTACAGCTGCCGCGAGCGCGTCGCCGTCGGCCGCTTCCTTGGCGCGTACGACCGTGGCTCCCGCCTCCTCGCACAGCCCGGCCAGACCGTCGCCGTGCACGACGGCGAGGACGGCGCGGACCAGCGTGCCCGAAGGCGGCTCCGAGGGCTCGTGGACCTGGACGGAGACGGCTGCGGCGGCCGGAGCCGAGGAGGGGACGGCAGGGCCCGCCAGACGTTCCGTGGAGGCGGCGGGCGCGCACGATTCCTCGGGCGTTCCGGTGTCGAGGTGGGTGATGCGGACGCGGTGCGGGTGGCCTGCCGCGATGCCCGCCTCCACGGCGGCACCGGCGTCGTCCACGTGCACGTGGACGCTCCACAGGCCGTCTCCCCCGCCGACGACGAGCGAGTCGCCCAGTCCGTCGAGACGCTCGCGCAGCGCGCTCACCGCGGCGTCGTCGGCGTCGAGCAGGTACATCACCTCGTACGCGGGGTCCCCGGCCGGG
>NZ_JACBXA010000304.1 GCF_013870515.1 Streptomyces albidus (ex Kaewkla and Franco 2022)
GAGAACGCCGCCCAGGACGATTCACGCGGCCACGACGGCCACAGGAAGCAGCACGCTGTGCCCACCGCTTCGCTGCGTGCCGGGCGCGCCGCCGCTGCCGTACGAACCGGTCCCCGATATGCCCGTGCCACCACTTTGGGTGCCCCCGGCGGGCAGTGCCCGACTTGGAGCCGGCGACCCGGAGACCTGCCTGTGCTGCGGTCTGGACTGCGCCCTGCCGCCGCGGCCGTTCTTCCCGCCGGACTTGCCGCTCTGCTTGCCGGCCTGTTTGCCACCCGGCGACGCCTCGATCGCGGTGACCAGCCCCAGCTCGCCGGCGAACCCCCAGAGCGCTTGCTTGACCGACCCCTTGCTGTCCAGGTCCTGCATGCGTCCGGCGTCGACGGCGCTCTGCAGCTCCTTGAAGTTGGCGGGAATCGTCGAACGCGCCATCGGCGTTCCGACGATCCGGGCGATGAGTGCGGGCTGGATCTCGCTGAGCCGTGAGGTGCGGTTGACCAGCGTGAGGGTCTCCTCCGCCTTGCGGATCTGCAGCCGGTCCCACATGCGCACCATGCGCTTCGCGGCCCGTACGGAGACGACGTCCGGGGTGGTCAGCAGCACCGCGCAGTCGGCCGTCTCGATGGCGGCGGCGTTGGCTGCGTTGAGCTGGGTGCCGCAGTCCACGACGACGATGTCGTAACGCGACCTGAGCGCGCCGATGATCTGCCGGGCGGCCCTGTCGTCGACCTCCTCGGCGCGCTCGCCCTCACCGGGCGCCAGCAGCAGCCCGAGCCCCGACTCGTGGGTGTAGACGGCGTCCTGGAGGACGCGCGCGGAGATGTCGTTGATGCCTGCCAGGTCGGCCGCAGAGCGCCGGAACTGGACGTCCAGGTAGGAGGCCACGTCGCCCGACTGGAGATCCATGTCCACGAGCGCGCTGCCGCGCCCCGACGACTGGGCGGCCAGGGCGAGTTGGACCGCCGTCAGCGTCGTGCCGACGCCGCCCTTGGCGCCGGTGACCGCGACCACCGTGCCGCCGGGGCCGGACAACTCCTCGCTCGTTCCGCCCAGATGGCGCCGGACGCCGGACGCCCAGGACGCTGCCGCGCCGACGCGGGCGGCGAGATCGTCGTAGCTCAGCGGCAGTCCGAGGACGCCGCGCGCACCCGCGTCCATGGCCGAGGAGTACAGCGGAGGGCTGGTGTCACGCGTGATGAGGACGACGCCGACCGCGGGGAAGCGGAGGGCGATCTCGCGGATCAGCTCCAGGGCCGGGCGCGGCCCGATGAGTTCGTGCACGAGCACGACCTCGGGCAGGTCGGCGACCGACACTGCGGCCGACTGGCCCAGGGCGTCGAGGAGTTGCACCGAGTCGACCACGGGCGGCAGCGGCTCGCTGTCCGGGAGCTGGCGTAGCAGGCCGACCAGGGAGCGTGCTGCGTCCGGGTCGCTGACGACTGGCTGGATTCGGGTGACCATCGTCTGATTCCTGCCTCACTCGTCCCCGTTGAGCGTGTACGTACGGTCGCTCTCGGGGATCTCGGTGCCGTCGCCCGGAGCCACGAGGGCGAGCCGGACGTGCTCGGCGAACGACTCGGCGTACGCGACACGTTGGGCGTCCCCCGCAGAGAGCGCGAAGGTGATCGGGACGCCGTCCTGCTCCCGCTGCCGCGTCCGCTGGTCCTGGTTGTCGTCCTCCTTGAAGGGGGTGAGCTTTCCGACGTCGATGACCTTGGCGTCACTGACGATGACCTTCGACTGGTTCGGCGCCTTGCCCTTGCCGCCCGTCTGCTGATCGCCCTCGAAGGTGGCGAATATGTTGACCCGGCTGCCGGGGTTGATCTTCCCCGCCACACCCGTCTCGGAGTCGATCATGATGGCGATCTCCTGCTCCCCCGACTTGAGTTCAGGGCGCTCGGACATCATGTCGGCCTGCAGGAGCGACCCCTTCTGCAGCCGGTTGGTGGCGACCTTGCCGCGGACGTCGTCGAGGTCGGTGACCGCCGTCTTGGGGATCCACCGTTCCGGCATGGAGACCTTGTCGAACTGCTCGCCGCTCAGGGACCGGTAGGCCGGGACGTCGTCCTTCAGCTTGTAGGCCGTCTTCTCGGGGCCGACCTTGGACTCCACGTCACGTATCAGCGCCAGCACGCCCGCGAACGCGGCGAGCGCGCACAGGACGGAGACGATCAGAAGGATGACGCCACGGCGCTGGCGTGAATTCATGGACTACAGACCTCGGGGATCGGCGACTACTGCGTGACGGGGGTTCGATGAGGGTCGTTCGGGGGTCGTGCGGCGGAAGCCTCCCAGGCCCGGCCCGCCCCTGCCGGCGGTCTCGCTGCGGGATGCGGGGTCCTTGCGGACGGAGGGGACACGGCTCAGGGCCGCCCTGCGGGAGCCGGCCCCGTACGAGGCGGGCGCGGCGCAGAACGCGCAGCGGTCCCCGATGAGTTCGAGCCCGCACCAGTGGCACTCGTCGCGCCGTACCGAGGAGACGAGCTGGTAGAGAACCGAGACGTCCGGGATGGCGGCGGCGAACTCGATGAGCTTGCCGGTCCCCCACCAACGGGCGGACTGCTTCGGCAGGTACGCCTCATGCACTGCGCCGACGTTCCACTGCCGGGCCAGGGTCTGCCCCACCCACTCCGAGGTGAGCTGCCCCGGCGCGACGGTGAGGTCGGTGGGGAACTGCGGCCCGGCCAGGGTGGCTTCGGAGCCCGCGCCGTTCCCGGAGGCGCCGTCCAGCCGCACCAGCTGCGGGGTGGGCGCGGCGAGCACCGCGAACTGGGCCCTGGGCATCCACGACTTGGCGTGCGCGGTGAGCGACACGGGCACCTGGTCGAGCTTGGAGACGGAGTTGAGCAGGGCGCCCGCGTAGATGTAGTGCGACAGCAGGCGCGCGGCGGCGCCCAGCACGCCCGGGGAGAACTCACACAGCGAGAGCTGCCTCAACTGCCGTACGAGTACGCCCGTTCCGAGCGGGGGCAGCGCCGTGGGCAGCAGGGCGATGCGGTCGCTCTCCAGGACCGAGCGGATCGCGTGCAGCCGGTGCAGGAACGGCTTGGGAAGCGTCGTCGGATGGACGACGACCACGTGACCGTGCTGGTGGATCAGCCGCTGGGTCTCGGCCAGCGCGACGTCGAACGGCTGCTCCTCGGGCGGCTGGAACACGTGCGCTCTGGGGGTCTGCCGGTCGGGCGGGGGCAGCATGTGGTCGTGGCTGGTGACTGCTAGCGCAGTGGACATCCCCGCCCCCGAGCATCCGACTTGGGCGGTCGAGCCCAAGTTTCCGACCGTCAAGCTGATCTGACGACATCACACCTTACGGCGGAGCCCACACCTGCGGAACAGCTTCGTCCCGGGGCCCGCTCCCCC
The DNA here is from genome assembly GCF_013870515.1 of Streptomyces albidus (ex Kaewkla and Franco 2022). Taxonomy (GTDB): domain Bacteria; phylum Actinomycetota; class Actinomycetes; order Streptomycetales; family Streptomycetaceae; genus Streptomyces; species Streptomyces albidus. The sequence goes on from NZ_JACBXA010000304.1 coordinate 3,361, forward strand.
TGCCTTCCCCACCCCGGCGGCCGGTCAACCAGGATCTGGCGGACGGCTCCCCGCACCCGGCTCCGACAACCGTGCTGTGCAGGGTGTTTCAGGTGGTGGGCCCCGCCCCCGCACATCAGGGGCGGGCGTCCACGGATCACCAGGGAAGTTCCCTCACCTGCTGCACGCACAGCACGATGAAGAGCATCCCGGCGGCGAAGAGCATCACGTTGCTGAGCATCCCGTTTCGCCATTCACGCGGCGTACGGTCGGAGTTGAGCAGCCAGATCAGCGTGAGCGCGAGGAACGGCATGAAGAACGCGCCGAGCACGCCGTAGGCCACGACCAGACCGAAGGGCTGCTCCAGCCAGAGCAGCGTCATCGGCGGGAAGGTCAGCCAGAGAAGGTACGCGCGGAAGGGTGCGGAGCGCTCACGTGTGCCGGCGGCCACGGCCTGCACCGCGTCGCTGTCGCCCACGCCCTTGCGGGCGGCCTTCAGCCGCTCCACGAAGTCGGCGAACATCAGGCTGACTCCCTGCCACACACCGATGAGCGAGGTGAAGGACGTGGCGAAGAAGCCGACGAGGAAGAGCTTGGCCGTGAAGGCGCCGAAGCGGTCCTCGAGGACCTTCCCCAGGTCTGCGAGGCCGGCGTCGCCCTCGGTGATGGCGACCTGCGAGGAGTGCAGCAGCTCCGCGCCGACGACGAGCATCGCGACGACGAAGATGCCGGTGGTGGCGTAGGCGACGCGGTTGTCGAGCCGCATCATCTTCATCCAGCTGCTGTCGGTCCAGCCCTTGGCGTTCACCCAGTACCCGTACGCGGCCATGGTGATCGTCCCGCCGACGCCTCCGATGAGGCCGAGGGTGTAGAAGACCGAGCCGTCCGGCAGTACGGGGACGAGTCCGGCGAAGCTCGCGCCGATGTCCGGTGAGACGCGGATCGCGACGTAGACGACGACCACGAACATCACGCCGATCATCACCGTCATGACCTTCTCGAAGACGGCGTACCGGTTGAACCAGACGAAGACGAGGCCGACGAGGCCGGTGATGATCGCCCACGCCTTGAGGTTGAGGACGCCGGGGAAGAGCGCGTCCAGCGGCAGCCCGGAGGAGGACATCGCGGTGCCGCCGTAGACGAAGCCCCAGATGACGACGTAGATCGCGAAGTAGACGGTCGTCCAGGGGCCCAGGGCACGCCAGCCGTCGAAGATGGTGCGGCCCGTCGCCAGGTGCCAGCGGCCGGTCGCCTCGGCGAGGGCGATCTTGACTATGCAGCCGATGACGGCGGCCCACATGAGCGTGTAGCCGAACTTGCTTCCCGCGATGAGCGTGGCCACCAGGTCACCGGCGCCGACGCCGGTGGCCGCGACGACGATGCCCGGGCCCACCAGCTTCCAGCTGGCCTTGCGTACGGGCGGTGCGCTCGGGGTGGTCGGGGTGGTCTCCCCGCTTTGTGCGCTGTCTTCGGTTGCCATCTCCTACCCGCCTTTGTGCTCGTCCCCAGGTTGAGGTCCTGCCCGGCGCATCCAATCCTCCGAAGACGATCAATACAAGGCCCCGGACGGCTGCAGGAAGTCTTGACAAGCCGATTGGTCTGGACCATGTTGTCAGCGACGCGAAGGGCCCCGCGCACCGCAATCCGCACCACCCCTCCCATCTCCCCCCACCCCGGAGGCAGTTGTGGCACGCGCAAGCTCCCGAACGCACACCCGTACCCGTTCCGTCGGCCTGGCCGCTTTCACAGCGGCGGCACTGACAATCTCCGGACTGCTCACAGGCGGCACGGCGAGCGCGGCCGAGATACCCGCCTCCGCCGGACCCGCTGTGGGCGCCTCGGCCGTGCCGGCGCACGCCGTCACCGGTTACTGGCAGAACTTCGACAACGGCGCGACCACCCAGAAGCTCTCGGACGTGCCGGCCGACTACGACATCATCGCCGTGGCCTTCGCCGACGCCACGGGAACACCGGGCCAGGTCGACTTCACCCTCGACCCCGCGACGGGCTACGGCTCCGAGGACGAGTTCAAGGCGGACATCGAGGCGAAGCACGCCGCGGGCAAGTCGGTGATCGTCTCCGTCGGCGGCGAGAAGGGCAACGTCAGCGTCGCGGACGACGCCTCGGCGGGCGCGTTCGCCGACAGTGTCGTCGCCCTCATGGACGAGTACGGCTTCGACGGAGTCGACATCGACCTGGAGAACGGCCTCAACTCCACGTACATGACCAAGGCGTTGGACTCCGTGCACAGCCGGAAGGGCGACGTCGTGGTGACGATGGCGCCCCAGACGATCGACATGCAGTCCACCTCGAACGAGTACTTCAAGACGGCGCTGGCCATCAAGGACTACCTGACCGTCGTCAACATGCAGTACTACAACAGCGGTTCGATGAACGGCTGCGACGGCAAGGTCTACTCGCAGGGCTCGGTGGACTTCCTGACCGCGCTGGCCTGCATTCAGCTGGAAGGCGGCCTCGACCCCTCACAGGTCGGCATCGGCACACCGGCCTCCTCCCGTGCGGCCGGTTCCGGCTACGTCGAGCCCGGCGTCGTGACGGCCGCGCTGGACTGCCTGGCCAAGGGCTCCGGCTGCGGAAGCTTCAAACCCTCACGGACCTACCCCGGGCTGCGCGGCGCGATGACCTGGTCCACCAACTGGGACGCGGCGAACGGCAACAGCTGGTCCGGCACGGTGGGCCCGCACGTGGACGGCCTGTGACGACGGCACAGGCGTGACAGCTCGGTGGTCACAGCCGGCGTGACAGCTCGGTGGTCACGGCAGGCGTGACGGCTCGGTGGTCACAGCCGGCGTGACA
>NZ_JACBXA010000305.1 GCF_013870515.1 Streptomyces albidus (ex Kaewkla and Franco 2022)
CAGAACGCCGGCCTCGGCCAAGGGCGACGGCGCGGTCTGCCCGCCCACCGCGCAGCACGCCATGCGCCAGGGCGGGCAGGCCGCCCGCAACGTCGCCGCGGTGCTGCGCGGCAGGCCCACGCGGCCGTACGAGCACAGGGACCTCGGCATGGTCGTCGACCTGGGCGGGCTGGACGCCGTCGCACACCCGCTCGGCTTCGAACTGACCGGCCTGCCCGCCCAGTTGGTCACCCGCTCCTATCACCTCATGTCCCTGCGCACGGGCAACGCCCGCTGGCGCACCGTCGCGAACTGGCTGCTCAACGCCGCGACCGGCAACGACTTCGTCCGCACGGGGTTCGACTCCCACGGCCCGCTCACGCTCTCCGGCCTGGAGCACACCCACACCTACCCGACGCGCGAACGCATCCGGGAACTCGCCTCCGACTCCTCGCTGCACGAAGCCCACTGATGCCTGCCGGGACCGCTCGGGGACGGAACACACCGCCCGCCGCCGTCCCTTCGGGGCCTCGCAACTCGGTCGCTCCCGGCAGGTGATCTTCCGGCTCCGCTGGTTACCCGGCCTCGCGGTCGACATGACCTCACCGAAGCGAAAGGCGGAACCACTCCGTGTCTGCACCACCCCTGCGCCAGAACCTGCAGTTCAACGCCGACGGCGTGGACGTGTACGGCTACCTCGCCCTCCCACCGGGCGGCACCGGCCCGGGAGTCGTCGTCATCCAGGAGTGGTGGGGCCTGACCGACCAGATCGCCGACGTGGCGGACCAGTTCGCCGCCGCCGGCTACGTGGCGCTCGCACCCGACCTCTACGGCGGCCGTACGACTCACGACAGCGACGACGCCGCGCGGCTCGCCACCGAGCTGCCCATGCGCCGCGCCGTGGGTGAACTCTCCGGTGCCGTCGACTACTTGCTGGCCCACGAGGCCGTACAGGGCGGATCCGTGGGCGCCGTGGGCTTCTGCATGGGCGGGGGCTTCGTCCTCGCCCTCGCCGCCGCCGCGGGGGAGAAGATCGCCGCTGCCGTCCCCTACTACGGCGTACTCGGCGACGACGAGGCCGACTTCTCCGCCGTCCGTGCCGATGTGCTGGGCCACTACGGGGAGTTGGACGAGAACGCCTCACCCGCTCGCGCCGAGGAGATCGCGGCGCGCATCAGGGCCGAGTCCGGGGCCGAGGTGACGATCCACCGCTACCCGGCCGGGCATGCGTTCGCCAACGAGGAGAACCACCTGGGCACCTACGACCCCGCTTCGACCCGGCTGGCCTGGGAGCGCACCCTGGCCTTCCTGGGGTCCAGGCTCGGGTAGTCGAACCGCGGGCGCGATGCCCGGTGGGTCCCGCGGGCCTCAGGGGTGCAGCACCAGCTTGCCTCCGGGGTGACCCTCGGCGAGGAAGCGGTGAGCCTCGGCGGCCTCGGACAGCGGGTACGTGCGGGCGACGACGACCTCCAGCTCGCCCCGCCGTGCGAGATCGGTCAGCTTCCGCCAGGCGCCGGCCCTGATCTCGGTGCCGGGGTCGGCGTTCGGGGCGCCGCCGATGAGCTTGATGCCGGTGTCACCGCGGTCGAACGCCAGGATGGAGACGATCCGGTGCCGGTCGGGCACCAGGTCCAGGGAGACGTCCACCGCCTCCTTGGTGCCCGCGGTGTCGACCACGGCGTCCACACCGCCGGGCGCCGCCCGGCGGACGCGCTCCTCCAGCCCCGGCCCGTAGAGCAGGGGCGTCGCTCCGTACCGCCCCACCAGTTCCTGACGGGCCTCGCTCGCGGTGCCGAGCACCGTCGCACCCGCCGCGACCGCGATCTGCACGGCGAGGAGCCCGACCCCGCCTGACGCCCCGTGCACGAGCACTGTGTCACCCTCGGCCGCGCCGACGACCGTCAGCGCGTGCACCGCGGTGCCCCCCGTCATCAGCAGCCCGCCGGCGGCGTCCCAGCTCAGCTCGGAGGGCTTGGGGACGACGCCGGCAGCGGGCAGTGTCAGCTCGCTCGCGTACGCACCGGGAGCGGGGAACGCCATGACCTCGTCGCCCACGTGCAGGGGGCCGGCGGGGCCCTCGGCGCCGTCCCCCACGGCCGTCACCACACCGGACAGCTCCTGGCCGACCGGCATCGGAAGTTGCGAGGGGTCGTCGCTGAACGAACCGCTGTAGAGCTTGTAGTCGATGGGATTGACCCCGGCTGCCTCGACCCGCACCGACACCTCGCCGGGACCCGGTGCGGGGACGTCGGAGTCGACCAGGGAGAGGACCTCGGGCCCTCCGAAGGACTCGGCCAATACTCGCTTCGCCATGCGTATCCCCTCTCGTCGCATGTTCCGCGTGATTCCCCGAGCGACAACCCCCACCCGGCACTATCCCACCGCGCTGCCGGTCTCGCGCGCCGGATCCTCCCTGGTCACGCGACGGGCGGCGAGGGCCCCGGAGACGCCCGTGATGCCCACGAGCAGGACGGCCAGCGCCGTCTGCCCCCACATGACGGGCATGGGCTCCTCGCCGAGACCGCCGCCGTCCATGATCAGGCCGATCTGGCTCATCCGCTCGGCCAGCACCGCGACACCCACCAGCGCGAGGGCGAGGGACAGCGGCGGTTCCAGCGCGGCGACTTCCCGGCGTGCGCGTGCCACGCACCAGAGCAGCCCTGCCACGCACCAGATCGAGACCTCCGGCCCCGCGAAGTCCACGCTGGGCGTCATCGACACGTTCCACAGCCCCATCAGCACGCACACGGTCATGAGAGCCAGACCGGGCGGGGCGAGCGGAAGCCGAGTCGCCGGTGCGTCGTCGTGGAAACCGCAGCAGACGGCGAGGGCGGTCAGCCAGGCGAACGCCGTCGTGGCGATGTCGAAACCGGAGAGTCCGCCGAACCACCTGGGGTCCACGATCGTCCAGACGAACGGAACGGCCGCCACGATCGCAGCCACTCGTGCCGCACGCCGGCGGTCACGCGCGAGCGCCGCGTACGCCACGACCCAGCCCAAGGGCAGGACCCACTGGCAGATCGAGCCGATGATCCCCGTCAGGCTGAAGTCGTCGAGGGACTGGAGGTACATCCGGCGGTCCTCCACCGGCGCTCCTGCCATCCACGCCACCGTGATGGCGTTGTTGGTCAGGAGACGTCCCGCGTGGATCAGGATGCTCAGCAGTGCGAAGAGGCGCACGGTGGCACCCGCCACGGCGTAGCGCGCCGGGGCCCCGGCGCTGCCCATGCGGGTACGGACCGCGAGCGCGGCGATGCTCGCCACCTCGCTCAAGGAGGGGCGCACCTCGTCCAGCGCGTCCTCGTCGAACTCCTCGAGGTAGGTGTCGACCATCTCCTCCTCGCGCCGCTCCCGGTAGGAGCGGGGCAGCATGCGCAGGACGAGGCGATAGCGCTTTTCCAGCAGGGAGCTCATGCGCCACCTCCGGCGAGCCCGGGCCGCCTGCGGCCGCCGGCAGACCGCTTCCTGCCGCCCTCGGCCGGGCGGCGTGCCGCCACCCGGCGGGTTGCCGTCCGCGCACCTTCGGCCATCCGCTCGGCCTCCTCCGACAGTGCGGCCTCACCTTCGTCGGTGAGCCGGTAGTAGCGGCGCAGCCGCCCCTGGTGGGCCTCTTCGCGGTCCAGCTCGATCAGTTCGTCCTCGGTCAGCCGGTCGAGCGCGCCGTAGAGGCTGCCGATCCGCAGCTGCACCCGGCCCTCGGAGAGCGAGTCGACCTCCTGCAGGATGCCGTAGCCGTGCCGCGGCTCGTCGGTGAGTGCGACCAGGACGAAGAACGCCGTCTGGGTCATGCTTCGTGATGCCATGGCGGCAACATATCATGTTGAACATGATATGCGGGCTGTGGCGAGTCCTTCTGGACCGGCGTCGCGCATCACGCGGGGTCAGGGGGTCAGCGTGCGCAGCGGCGTTCCTTCCAGGTAGGCGGCGATGTCCTGGGCGGCCTGGCCGTAGAAGGTCCGGTAGGTCTCCTCGGTGACGTAGCCGATGTGCGGCGTCAGCACGGTGCGGGGGGCCGTGCGGAGCAGATGGTCCGCGGGCAGCGGCTCCGTCTCGTAGACGTCAAGGGCCGCACCGGCGATCCGCCCCGCGTGCAGGGCCTCGATCAGCGCCTCGGTGTCGATCAGCGGACCGCGCGAGGTGTTGACCAGATACGCGGTCTCCTTCATCCAGGAGAGCTCCTCGTGGCCGATCAGGCCACGGCTGCGCTCGCTGAGCTTGTAGTGCACGGTCACCACGTCGGACTGGCTGAACAGGTCCTGCTTGCTGACCGGTTCGGCTCCGCGTTCGCGCGCGGTGCTCGGGTCGAGGTTGCTGCTCCAGGCCAGTACGCGCATGCCGAACGCCTTGCCGACGGCGGCCACGCGCGAGCCGAGCCGCCCGAGTCCGACGATGCCGAGGGTGTGCCCGTACAGATCGCCGCCGATGGAGTGCTGCCACTGCCCCTCGCGCATCCCGGCCGACTCGGCGGGGACGTGCCGCACCAGGGAGAGGATGAGCGCCCAGGTGAGTTCGGGCGTCGCGGAGGACGGGCTCTCCGTGCCGCAGACGGTCACGCCGTTCGCTTCCGCCGCGGCGAGATCGATGGCGGCGTTGGCCATTCCGGTGGTCACCAGAAGGCGGAGGTTCGGCAGCCGCGCGAAGCGCTCAGCCGTGAAGGGGGTGCGTTCGCGCATCGCGACGATCGCGTCGAACTCGTGCAGGGCCTCGACCAAGTCGTCCGTGTCCGCCAAGTGCTCGTGCAGGAAGGTGACTTCGGCGTCCAGGTTCTGCCAGTCCGCGAAGTGGTGGGCGGCCTGCTGGTAGTCGTCCAGTACGGCGACGCGCACGGTCGCTCCTTCCTGCCGGGATCAGGCGGGGTCGGGGATCTCTGGGGGACTCTGACGTGGACCTTAACCCTGCTGCTCCGCGGCGTCCCCCCGCAGTCCACGAGGTGGAGGCGGTGTGAGGGGAGCTGGGACGGATGTCCGACCGGCGCCCCGTCCGCGGGCCCGCCGGCGCCACCGCCCGCCCGGTGAGCCGCCGGTTCCGGCTCTCCGCCGCCAACTCCCCGCGCCGCGCTGCCATAAGCTCGTCGTGGAACGTGTCCGACATGACCGTTCATTCGTTTCGTGTTATGTCAAAGCGCCGCAGACACCGGAACACCGAAGGAGAACGTCCGATGCCCAAGAAGACGCCTCGCTCCCTGGCGGCAAACCGCGCGCGGCTGTCGCACAAGGTCTCCTACGCGCTGAAGAACCCCGCGCGGGTGACTCCTTACGTGCGCCGGGCCCTGCGCGACCGCTGGCTGAGGTTCAAGCACCCCGATCACGTCGACTACTACCGCGCCGTGATGGCCTCGGACACGGCCGGCAACCCGGAGGCGGCCGTCGGCAGCCGCAGCCACGAACGGTGGCTCGCCCTGGGGCAGATGCAGTTCGACTTCCTCATGGAGCACGGTCTTCAGAAGCAGCACCGCATGCTCGACATCGGCTGCGGCAACCTGCGGGCGGGCTGGAGGTTCATCCAGTACCTCGACACCGGCAACTACTACGGCATCGACATCTCCCCGGACATCCTCATCGCCGCCAAGAAGACGCTGAGCGACTGCGAACTCCAGCAGAAGCTCCCCCACCTGACCCTGACGCGCGACCTCACCCTCGAATTCCTGCCCAGCGGGCACTTCGACGTGGTGCACGCCCACAGCGTCTTCTCCCACTCGCCGATCGAGATCATCGACCAGTGCCTGGCCAACGTCGGCCGGGTCCTGGCGCCCGGCGGATTCTTCGACTTCACCTTCGACCGCACCGAGGGCGCCGAACACCAGGTGCTGCGTGAGGACTTCTACTACCGGACGGAGACGCTTCTCGCCCTCGCAGAGAAGCACGGTCTGAGCGCCCGCTTCATGGACGACTGGGAGAAGCTCCCCCACGGCCAGTCCAAGATCCGCGTGTCCCACGCCGAGACGCCTGCAAAGATCACCAACTGACGTCGGCACGCGGCCCGTTCGGCAGGCGGGCGGCCCCCTGCCGGGCCGGCCGCCGCGGGTCGTGGTCTGGGCGGCGTGGTCAGCCGGTGGTCGCCTCGTCGCCGGACTCCGGGGCTCCGTCAGCGAGTTCGGCGGCCATCAGGGCCACGAGGGCGGCCCGCTCCGGGATGCGGTCGGCGT
>NZ_JACBXA010000306.1 GCF_013870515.1 Streptomyces albidus (ex Kaewkla and Franco 2022)
CGCCCGCACCGCGACGCTCACGGGCCTGGTCCTCCTCGTCGTCGCCGTCCTCGGCTTCGACCTCGACGCGGGCCTGACCGCGATCGCCCTGGCCGTCGTCCTCGCCGTCATCTGGCCGGAGCACAGCAAGTCGGCGGTCAACGGCATCACTTGGCCCACGGTCCTGCTGGTGTGCGGGATGCTCACCTACGTCAACGTCCTGGACGAGATGGGCACCATCGAATGGGCCGGTGAAGGCGTCGCGGCCATCGGCGTACCGCTGATCGCCGCGCTGCTGTTCTGCTACATCGGCGGGTTCGTCTCGGCTTTCGCCTCCTCGGTCGGCATCATCGGCGCGCTGATCCCGCTCGTCGTGCCGTTCCTGGAGAAGGGCGAGATAGGTGTCGTCGGCATGGTCGCCGCCCTCTCGGTCTCCGCCACCGTCGTGGACGTCAGCCCCTTCTCCACCAACGGCGCGCTCGTTCTGGCCAGCGCGGAGGAGGTCGACCGCGACCGCTTCTTCCGTCAACTCATGATCTACGGCGGCGTGGTGACAGCAGCGGTCCCGGCCCTGATCTGGCTCGCCATCGTCGTCCCCGGATTCGGGTGACGCCGCCCGCTCACGACAGCCGCAACAGACCACACCCGCGAGCACACTGCGAGGGAATCCCCGTGTCCACTCCTTCCGCGCTCTTCCCGGCGCTCAACACCCCGCCCGCCAAGACCGCCCTGCGCTTCGGCGACCGGGTCCTGACCTACGCCGAGCTGGCCGCCGTGGCGGGAGCGCTGGCCGGGGAACTCACTCCCGGACGACGAGTCGCCGTATGGGCGACCTCCACCATGGAGACCAGCGTCGCGGTCGTCGCCGCGCTGCTCGCGGGAGCCACCGCCGTCCCGATCAACCCCAAGGTGGGCGAGCGCGAACTGGCGCACATCGTCGGCGACAGCGAGCCGGCGCTCGTACTCGCCGAGCCCGGGCTCGCTCTTCCCGCCGTGCTCGACGCGCTGCCGCGTACCGACATCTCCACGGCACCACCGGACCGCGCGCCCGTGCTCCCCGCCGAATTGGACGAGGAAGCACCGGCGTTCGTCGTCTACACCTCGGGCACGACGGGCCCGCCGAAGGGCGCCGTCATCCCGCGCCGCGCTCTGACGTCCACCCTCGACGCCCTCGAGGACGCCTGGCAGTGGACGGCCGAGGACGTGCTCGTGCACGGCCTTCCGCTCTTCCACGTGCACGGCCTCATCCTGGGCGTTCTCGGACCGCTGCGCCGGGCGGGCACGGTGCACCACCTCGGCCGCTTCTCCACCGACGGAGTCAGGCGGGAGCTCAGCGGCGAGGGGACGATGCTTTTCGGGGTACCGACCATGTACCACCGCATCGCCGAGGAGGTCGGTGACGATGCTCCACTCGCCCAGGCACTGGCGAAGGCCCGTCTGCTCGTGTCCGGCTCCGCCGCGCTGCCCGTGCACGACCACGAGCGGATCGCAGCCGCGACCGGGCAGCGGATCGTGGAGCGCTACGGCATGACCGAGACGCTGATGAACACCAGTGTCCGGGCGGACGGCGAGCGCCGCCCGGGAACCGTCGGCGTTCCTCTGGCCGGGGTCGAGGTCCGGCTCGTGGACGAGGAGGGCGCGGCCGTCGAGGAGCCCGACGGCGAGACGATCGGCGAGATCCAGGTCCGCGGCAGGAACCTGTTCACGGAGTACCTCAACAGGCCCGACGCCACAGCCGAGGCGTTCGACGGCGGCTGGTTCCGTACGGGCGACATGGCCGTCCGCGAATCCGACGGGTACGTGCGGATCGTGGGCCGGAAGGCCACCGACATCATCAAGTCCGGCGGCTACAAGATCGGTGCCGGCGAGATCGAGAACGTGCTCCTCGAGCACCCCGACGTCCTCGAGGTCGCCGTGACGGGTGAGCCCGACGATGACCTCGGCGAGCGCATCGTGGCCTGGATCGTCCCCGGCGCGCGGCGTCCCGATCAGCAGGAGCTGGCCGACCACGTCGCCGCCCAGCTCACTCCGTACAAGCGGCCCCGCGTGGTGCGGTTCCGCGACGCCCTGCCGCGCAACGACATGGGCAAGCTCATGAAGCGGGCACTCCATGAGCAGTGAGCGCGCGACGGGCGGCGAAGACCGGCCCGGGGGACGGCAGTCGGCACGTGAGGCCGCACGGGCCGTGGCCGCCGGTTTCACCGAACTGAAGGCCTCCGTCCGGGAGATCACAGCGTCAAGGGAGGGGACGGACGCACCCGGCGCGGACGGACCGCTCAGCTGGCACGGCTACGGCGCCGCCCGCGATCGCGCGCGGGAGCGCACAGGCGAGGACGAGTCAGCCGTCTGCGGCACCGGCATGATCGGTGCCGTCGAAGTGGTCCTGCTCTCCTTCGAGTTCGGCTATCTGGGCGGCTCCCTCGGCGCCCGTACCGGCGACCGGATCGCCGCGGCCTACGCACACGCGCGCTCGCACGGACTGCCGCTGGTGTCGCTGATCGCCACCGGTGGCAGCCGCATGCAGGAAGGCATGGTCGCGCTCTCCCAACTCCAGCGGGTGGCACGGGAGTCGATGCTCGCCCGGCGGGCGGGGGTGCCGCAGCTCGCCGTCCTGCGAGACCCGTGCACGGGGGGCGGCTGGGCGACGCTCGGTGCGAGCGCGGACGTGGTTCTGGCACTGCCGGGCGCGCAGGTCGCCTTCGCGGGCTCCCGAGTCCGTCCCCGCGGTGCAGACCCGCGCGCCTACTCCGCGGAGGGACAGCACGCGGCCGGGCACGTCGACCGGATCGTGGGGGAGGAGGAGTTGGGCAGCGCACTGGAGCGGTGGCTCACTCTTCTCACCGGCCGCTCCGACGGTCCGCCGACTCCGCCGCGAGCCCTGGCCATGCTGTCGACGGGGCCTTCCCTCTCGAACCCCTCCAGCGGGCAGGAGGCTGTGGCACGAGCCCGCTCGGAGGAACGTCCGCGCGCCACCGCCTACTTGGACGACCACTTCGAATGGCGCGAGGAGGTCAGAGGCGACCGGTGCGGTGGCGTCGACGACGGGATGCTCTGCGGCTTCGGATGGCGCGAGGGCAGCGTGGTCGCCTACGCGGCACAGGCCGGTACGGCGACGCGGCCCGCCGGGTTCCGTACGGCGGCGCGGCTGATCCGTACCGCCGACAGGCTGGGCATCCCCGTGCTCACCCTGATCGACACCCCCGGAGCGGCCAACGACGCGGAAGCGGAGGGCGCGGGAGCCGGGCCCGCCATCGCCGAGGCATTCGCCGCCGTGGCCGAGGCGACCGTGCCCGTCACCTCGCTGCTCATCGGCGAGGGCGGTTCAGGCGGTGCGCTGGCACTCGCCGCACCCGGGAGGCTGTGGGTCACGCCGGACAGCTACTTCTCCGTGATCGCCCCGGAGCTGGCGGCTGCGATCCTCAAGCGTCCTCAGGAGGAAGTCCCGGCGACCGCCGACGAGTTGTGGCTGCGACCGCAGGACGTGGTCCGGCTGGGCATCGCACAAGGCGTCGTCGAGCAGCGGGAGCCGAGCTCCAGGGACACGGCCGCCTAGGGCCTGTCTGACAAATGGCGCCCCCGCCTGACAGGTGGACCACGCTACTTTGCGGACACCCCCAGGGGTTCGACGCACGGGTCGGCCGGGTTGAAGGGCGTGATGACGATTGATGGGCCTCCTCGTCAATTGCCTTGCACGCTGCGGACCTTGGCGGGGTCGCAGCGCCGGCACGGCCCTGGAGTGAGACGGTGACCTCCCTACCCGAAGACCGGCCGTCGTTGATCAGCGAGGACGATCGCGACGCGGCCGTGCGGCGCCTGCAGGAGGCGTACTCCGAAGGGCACATCTCGCACGAGGAGATGGACGCGAGCCTCGACCAGGTGCTCACTGCCAAGACGCGCAGCGAGCTGGTGTCGGCCACGGCCTCGCTCCCGGAGGAGGGTCCGGGCACCACGTCCACGATCGCCGCCGCCGGCGGCCGGATCCAGCGGCGCGGCACATGGCGGGTACCGCGGACGCTCAAGGTCGAGTCCGCCTTCGGAAGGGTGCACCTCGACCTGGCCCGGGCCGTCTTCGAGCACCCGGTGGCCGACATCGAGCTGCAACTCGGCACCGGCAAGGCCAAGATCACGGTGCCTCGCGACGCGGTCGTCGACGTCGAGGATCTGCACACCGGGTGGAAGGACACGCTCTACAAGCATCGGGGGACGCCCGCCCCGGCGGGCCGAGGATCCGGATCTCCGGGACCATGGGGTTCGGACGGCTGAAGATCCGCCACGCGCGACGTTGAGGCCCGCCTGGCACCAGGACCATCTGTCCGGGCCCGGAACGGCGAACCCGCGCGGTCACACCAGTGGAGAGCCACCGGAGACGGTCCGAAGTGACCGCCGCAGCAAGCCTGTCGAGGCGCTACTTGTCACGGCCCCCTCAAACCGAGGACTTCCGGAGGGTGAGCAGGCCATGCTCACGGAGGGCATCTGCACTGCCACAGCGGATCATTCGGAGGATTCATGAAGAGAGCGGTCTCCAAGGACGGCACCGGCATCGCCTACAAGCGGACCGGCGACGGTCCGCCCGTCGTCCTGGTCGGAGGGGCCACCGCCACCCATGCGATGGAATCGCCGCTCGCGGCCGAACTCGCCGCAGCGCACACGGTGCACATCTACGACCGCCGCGGTCGCGGAAAGAGCGGTGACACCGCCCCGTACGCCGTGGAGCGTGAGGTCGAGGACCTGGCGGCCGTGATCGAGGCGGCCGGCGGCGAGGCGGCCGTCTACGGCGTCTCGTCCGGCGGCGCGCTCGCGCTGGAGGCCGCCGCGAGCGGTCTGCCCATCACCCGCGTCGCGGTGTACGAAGTGCCGTACACGACCGACCCGTCGATGAAGGCCGCCGCGGAGCAGTACACCGCCGAACTCTCCGAGCGGCTGGCCGAGGACGACCGTGGTGGGGCCGTGGAGGCGTTCCTGCGCCACGTCGGCCTCCCTGCGGACGCCATCGCCGAGATACGCCGGGCGCCCTTCTGGAAGGGGTTCAAGGCGATCGCCCCCACCCTCGCCTACGACGACGCGGTCATGGGCGGCGCCGAGGTGCCCGCCGCACGGCTGGCGCAGGTCGAGCAGCCGGTGCTCGTCGTCTGCGGCGGTGCCGGTCCGCAGTGGTTCCGCGACGCCGGGCAGGCCGTGGCGGAAGCGACGCCGCAGGGAAGCTACGAGACGCTGGAGGGCCAGGACCACCAGGTGGACCCGGCGGTGCTCGCTCCGGTGCTGCGGAGGTTCTTCGCTCAGTAGCCGCCGACGTCCGGTGCCGGCGGCCTGAACTCCGCCGGCCCCGGTGTCACAGCCGTCCGAGGACCTCGGCGAGGGCTGCGGTGAGCTGGTCGGTGCACGCCTTGTCCCGTACAGCGATGCGGAGCCACTGCGGCCCCAGTCCCGGAAAGGTGTCGCCGCGCCGTACGGCGAAGCCCGACGCGCGCAGCTCCTCCCGGAGTTCACGGGCCCGCGGGTGACTCACCAGGACGAAGGGCGCCTGCGGGTCGCCGTGCACGGTCAGGCCCGCAGCGCTGAACTCGCCCAGCCGGGAGCGCAGATGGGCGCGGTCGGCGGCCACCTGCCGTGCCGCCTGATCTGCCTCCGCGAGTGCTTCCGGTTCGCAGCACGCCTCGGCCGCGGTCAGGGCGGGAGCCGAGACGGGCCACAGCGGCTGATGCCGGGCGAGGGCGGCGACGGTGCCGGGGTCGGACAGCACGTAGCCGATGCGCAGCCCCGCCAGACCCCAGGTCTTGGTGAGGCTGCGCAGCACGACGAGGTTGCCGGGGAACCGCGTCCCGGACGCCAACAGGGGTGCCACGGACCCCCGTTCGTCCGGAACGGCGTCGATGAACGCCTCGTCGACGACGAGGGTGCGCCCATCGCGGGCGAGTGCTGCCAGTGCGCTCAAAGGGTGCAGCACCGAGGTCGGATTCGTCGGGTTGCCGACGATCACCAGGTCGGCGCTCTCGGGCACCCTCGCGGCTTCCAGCCGGAAGCCGTCCTCGGCGCTCAGCATCACCCGTTCCACCACGTGCCCGGCGTCGGCCAGGGCCGCCTCCGGCTCGGTGAACTGCGGGTGGACCACGGCCGGTTGCCGTGCCGGCAG
>NZ_JACBXA010000307.1 GCF_013870515.1 Streptomyces albidus (ex Kaewkla and Franco 2022)
ACGCTTTACGTAGTCCGTCTCCGACGGTCTCATCAAGCCGACCGCCGCCCGGCGCGACGTCATGCGGATCGGAGGAGGACGGCGGATAGGAAGGCGGTGCCTGCCGCCTCGCAGCGTCCCCTTGAGCCATGCCGTAGGAGGGCTGAGCGTCTCCGCTCTTCACCGCCCGCTCGGACGGGTCGACGGCCTTTGCGCGCCCCTTGCGGCTATGGCGTCCCACTAGTCACCTTCCGGGGGTACGGGCGTCGAGGACGAAGCCTTGCCCACCTCGGTCTGGCCCGTCAACCGAGTGGTGTCCACAAGCAGTTCACGGAACGCGTTCGCGACGATCTCCGGATACTCCATCATCGCCACGTGTCCCGCCTCGGGCAGCGCCAGCATCCTGCTGTCCCGGAACGACGCACCTGCACGTCGTGCCATGCGGAAGCTGACGAGCTGGTCCCGCCCGCCGTACACGAGCAGAGTCGGTGCGAGCACGCGTCCTGCCTGCCTCCACAGCGAGTGCTGACCGCCCAGAGTGTAGGCGTCGACGATTCCCCGGGCGGAGCGTGCGAGTGAATCCCAGAAGTACGGCAGCCGCACCCGGCGCTCGTACTCCGCGACCGCGGCGGCGAACCCCCCGGGTGAGACGCGGGCCGGATCGCCGTAGCAGAGAGCCAGCACCTCCCGGGTGCGCCGCTCCGCGGACCAGCTCTTGGTCAGCCGTCCGAACAGCCCGGCGACCCCGGGCACCGCCAGCAGGACGGTGGGCAGCGCGGTGCGCTGCGGCGGCAGCTCAGGCAGTGCGGGCGAGACCAAGGACAGGGTGCGCACGAGGTCGGGTCGCAGAGCGGCCACCCGGACCGTCACGGCTCCGCCGAGCGAGTTCCCGAAGAGGTGCACGGGTGCACGTCCGCAGGAGTCGAGGTAGCGGATGACGGCACGCGCGTGCCCCGAGACCGAGTAGTTGCCGTCGTCCGGCGGCGGGGACATGCCGAAGCCCGGAAGGTCCACGGCCTCGCTGTCGACGTCGCCCGCCAGCTCCAGCATCAGCGCCGACCAGTTCAAAGAGGAGCCGCCCAGACCGTGCACGTACACGGCGGGCGGCAGGCCCTGTCGTTCCGGTGGACGGGATCGCACGTTGAGCGTGAGTCCGGGCAACGCGACCGAGCGGAGGACTTCTCCCTCGTGGGCAGGCGGAGCACCCGCGGGCGGCACCGCTTCGGTGACGCCCGGCATCCCGGGCTGATCGGTCGACGACATGGAGCAATGTTACGAGACGATCACACGACTCCCCATGTGTTCGCAGTCACACCACGGCCCTGGTCAGGTCGTAGCCTCGAATAAGAGGCGTCTGTCCTGGAAAGGGGAGCGAGCATGTCTGTTGACCCGAACGATCACGAGAGCTTCGACGACGGCTACGAGGAGGAACCCGACGAGGTGACGCCTGGGCTGGAGGCTCCCGCCGAGGACGCCGCCGAGCAACATGCCGATCTGCTCCGCCAGCGGGACGAGCCGATCACGGGTCGCGAGACCATCGAGGCCGACCCCGCGGACGCCGCCGAGCAGGCGCGAGTGGTGGAACTGGAAGAGGATGAGTACCGATAAAGCGCTCGTTGTGCCACCTGCCCGCTGAAATTATCGGTCCGCGGCAGTCACAGCACGGTTACTGAAAAGTACGATGGCGAGCGCAGCGCATACCGCGCTCGGATTCAGATCAGGGAGGCGGCGTGTCAGCCATCGAGCAAACTGAGGCGCGCCCACGCGGCACGCGCCTGCCGCGCCGGGCCCGACGCAACCAACTTCTGGGAGCAGCCCAGGAGGTCTTCGTCGCGCAGGGTTACCACGCGGCGGCCATGGACGACATCGCCGACCGGGCGGGCGTGAGCAAGCCCGTGCTCTACCAGCACTTTCCCGGAAAGCTGGACCTCTACCTGGCCCTGCTGGACCAGCACTGCGAGTCGCTCCTCCAGGCGGTGCGCTCCGCGCTCGCCTCGACCACGGACAACAAGCAGCGGGTCGCGGCGACCATGGACGCCTATTTCGCCTACGTCGAGGACGAGGGCGGCGCCTTCCGGCTCGTCTTCGAATCCGATCTCACCAACGAGCCCGCCGTCCGCGACCGGGTCGACAAGGTCAGCCTCGACTGTGCCGAGGCTGTGAGCGAGGTCATCGCCGAGGACACCAAGCAGCCGCGCGACCAGGCGATGCTGCTCGCGGTGGGCCTGTGCGGGATGGCACAGATCACCGCGCGCTTCTGGCTCGGCTCGGGCCGTCCCATCCCGCGTGACTCGGCCGCCAAGCTCATCTCCTCTCTGTCCTGGCGGGGCATCGCGGGCTTCCCGATGCAGTGACGTGCACGGGCACGCGGCGCGAAGGGCGCCGCGTGTTCGCTGCGGGCGTGCAGAGCGAGGCACCGGGGCGGGCTCCTGTCCGGCTAATGTGTGCTTCGTACAGCGCGGCTGACCGCGTAATCAACTGACCGTTCGGAGGGACATAGCCGTGGAGGTCAAGATCGGCGTGCAGCACGCGCCCCGCGAGATCGTCTTCGAGAGCAAGCAGTCTCCCGAAGAAGTCGAGAAAGCGGTGTCGGCGGCACTGGCCGACGGCGGCTCGAACATGCTCAGCCTGGCGGACGAGCACGGTCGCAAGGTCCTGGTTCCGGCGGGGCGCATCGCCTACGTCGAGCTCGGTGAACACACCGGCCGCAAGGTGGGGTTCGGCACCATCTGACGGTCCGGACGAGACATACGTCCGACATGGCGGCGGCTTCCCGAATCTTTCGGGGGGCCGTCGTTTCACGTCCGCGTCACAAGGGGAGTACCGGAACGACCGCACTGCACAGTCGGCCGTAACCGGTCGGCCAGACCCGAGGAGGTCCCATGATCTGGGAGGCACTCGGCGCCACGGCCCTCGGACTCGTCATCGCCTACGCGGCGACCCGGCAGATTCCCGAGCGACTCCCCAACGCTGCCCTGGTTCTCGTGACCGGTCCCACCGCAGCGCTGCTCGGCGGGCTGATCAGCCGCGTCGTGCTCGGCCAAGGTCACTTCCTTGCGACTCTCGCGGTCGCGGCGCTGGTGAGTGTGGCGATCCTCTCACTGCTCATCAGCGAGAACGTCCGCCCTCCGCGCGGCCTGCGGGCGAACGTCGTGGGCCCGCCCCACGGAGCCGAAGGGGCCTGAACGAACGGCCCCGGGCTACGAACGGGGCACCGGCACCGCCGCCGGCCGGAGCGTCACCCGGTCAATGACCGGCACCGGTGGTCACACATCCGGGCCCCGTCTTCCTGACCTTTCGCAACCTTCCCGGCTTGCCGGCCTTTCCTCGCCGCGCCGCTCCGGCCCCGCCCCGCGTCAGGCGGCGAGACCCAGCGCGGCCATCCGCTTGGTGTGAGCCTCGGTGATGCGCGAGAACATCCGCCCGACCTCCGCGAGGTCGAAGCCGTCGGCCAGCCCGCCGACGAGCATCGTGGACAGCGCGTCCCTGTCGGCGACCACGCGCTGGGCCTGCGACAGGGCCTCCCCCATCAACCGCCGCGCCCACAGCGCGAGCCGTCCGCCGACTCGCGGGTCGGCCTCGATGGCGGCACGGACCTTCTCCACGGCGAAGCTCGAGTGCCCGGTGTCGTCAAGGACGCCGAGCACCAGCGCACGGGTGTCGGAGTCGAGGCGCGCGGCGACCTCGCGGTAGAAGTCCGAGGCGATCGAATCCCCCACGTACGCCTTGATCAGCCCTTCCAGCCAGTCCGAGGGGGCGGTCTGCCGGTGGAACTCGTCCAGTGCCGCCGCGAAGGGCTGCATGGCCTCCGTCGGCTCGGCGTCGATCACCTTGAGCCGCTCGCGCAGCTGGGCGAAGTGCTGGAACTCGGCGGACGCCATCGACGCCAGCTCCGCCTTGTCCCCCAGCGTCGGGGCCAGCTTCGCGTCCTCCGCCAGCCTCTCGAAGGCGGCGAGCTCCCCGTACGCCAGCGCACCCAGCAGATCAATGACCGCCGCCCGGTAGGTGGGGTCGGCGGACGCCTCCGCCCAGTCCTGGGTGGCGATACCGGTGTGCTCGGCCGCGGGGGTCTTCTCAGGCGTCTCCATGCTGAGCACGATAGCCCGCCTCACCTGGCCGGGAAGCCCCCGGTTCAGGCCTCCCGGACCCCAGGAAACTCGTACACAACAATCGCCCCGGTACACATGCGCGGATCCGGGGTACAGTGATATTGGCTCCCGTCGACCCGGCGGGACCCATGTACGCACACTGCGGATGCCCGGTCGGAGGCCCGATCGGCTCCGACCCCGACCGCCCTCCGCGAGGCGCGTGCTCCCCGCACGTCCCGTGACCATGAGGGACCGCTCGCGTGAAGAGCGCTTGAGCGAGAGACAGTGGTCCCGCACACTCCGGCGGGCCGGCAAGCCGCCGCCCCCGGTACTGCGGTACGACCCTCCTCGCCGCCTCCTCGCGCGTCACACAGAAGAGGCCAGCATCCTGTCCACCACGACTTTCCGCGAACTCGGAATCCTCTCCGAGACAGCCGAAGCCCTCGAGGCCGTCGGCATCAGCACTCCCTTCCCCATCCAGGAGATGACCCTGCCGGTCGCGCTCGCCGGAGGCGACGTCATCGGCCAGGCCAAGACCGGCACCGGCAAGACCCTGGGCTTCGGCCTTCCGCTCCTCGAAGCGGTCACCGTGCCCGCCGACGTGGAGCACGGCCGGGCGGCGCCCGAGAAGCTCACCGACTCCCCGCAGGCCCTCATCGTCGTCCCGACGCGTGAGCTGTGCCAGCAGGTGACGAACGACCTCCTGACCGCGGGCAAGGTCCGCAACGTCCGAGTGCTCTCGATCTACGGCGGCCGTGCATACGAGCCGCAGGTCGAGGCCCTCAAGAAGGGCGTCGACGTCGTCGTCGGCACCCCCGGGCGGCTGCTGGACCTGGCCGGCCAGAAGAAGCTTCGGCTCTCGGACGTCAGGACGCTCGTCCTGGACGAGGCCGACGAGATGCTCGACCTGGGCTTCCTGCCCGACGTCGAGAAGATCATCCAGATGCTCCCGGTCAAGCGGCAGACCATGCTGTTCTCGGCGACCATGCCCGGCCAGGTCATCTCGCTCGCCCGCCGCTACATGAGCCAGCCGACGCACATCCGCGCCTCCGAGCCGGACGACGTGGGCCAGACAGTGGCGAACACCACACAGCACGCCTTCCGTGCCCACTCCATGGACAAGCAGGAGATGGTGGCCCGCATCCTGCAGGCCGAGGGCCGCGCGCTCGCGATGATCTTCTGCCGTACGAAGCGCACCGCCGCCGACGTCGCCGAGCAGCTGACCCGGCGAGGGTTCGCGGCCGGCGCCGTCCACGGCGACCTCGGCCAGGGCGCCCGCGAGCAGGCGCTGCGCGCCTTCCGCAACGGCAAGGTCGACGTCCTCGTCTGCACGGACGTGGCCGCGCGGGGCATCGACGTCGACAACGTGACGCACGTCATCAACTACCAGACGCCCGAGGACGAGAAGACCTACCTGCACCGCATCGGCCGCACCGGCCGCGCGGGCGCGTCGGGTACGGCCGTGACCCTCGTCGACTGGGACGACATCCCCCGCTGGCAGCTGATCAACAAGGCGCTGGAGCTCTCCCTGCCGGACCCGGAGGAGACCTACTCCACGTCCCCGCACCTCTACGAGGCGCTGGGCATCCCCTCGGGCACCAAGGGCGTGCTTCCGCGTAACGAGCGCACCCGCGCGGGTCTCTCGGCGGAGCAGGTCGAGGACCTGGGCGAGACGGGTCGGGGCCCCGGACGGGGTCGCGGCGCCCGCAGCGGTGCCCCCGCGGCGGAAGCCGCCGAGCGTCCCAAGCGTGTCCGTCCTCCGCGTCAGCGCCGTCGCACCCGTAACGGGCAGCCGATCGACGCGGCGGAGGAGGCGAAGGCCTCGGCAGAGGCGAGCGACGGCTCGGCCGTCACGCCCACCGCCACCGGCGAGGACGGCGGTCCCCGCAAGCCCAGGCGCCGTCGCCGTACG
>NZ_JACBXA010000308.1 GCF_013870515.1 Streptomyces albidus (ex Kaewkla and Franco 2022)
CAGCAGGGGCGCTCCTCGCACCGACAGCGCCTGGATCGCCGCGACCAGGTCCGATACGTCCTTGCACACCAGCTCGACTTCCTCCGCCGGCAACCTCGTCTGGTCGAGGAGCACCAGCATCGGCCCCTCGGGAGACTCCTCCCAGCGCAGCACCGGGACACCTTGATCTGCCATCTGCACAGTCTGCCTCCACCTGCCGCGGCTCCTGAAGGCAATGCGAGGGCCCGGGGCCCGGTCGGCCTCCCGTCCGCCCGTGGGACGATGGCTGTCAAACAGGCGATGCAGCGACCGACCACCCGAGGTGACCAGAAGTGAACGACTCCCCGGGCTGGGCGTCGCCCGGATCCTCTCCCTCCGACCGTTCGCCGGACGAGGAGCAGGCCGCGCACGCGTCCGGGAGCGCACCGCAGGGGGCGCCCTCGAACGAGCCGCCGAGGAACTGGGCCGCGCAGCAACCGCCCGCACAGGGCGTCCAGGGTTGGGGAGCCCCGCCTCCCGGGCAGCCCGGCTGGGGGAACTGGAACGGCGGCTGGAACCAGCCGCCCGCTGCCAAGCCCGGGACAATCCCTCTGCGCCCCCTGGGTGTCGGAGAGATACTGGACGGCGCTGTCACCACCATGCGGGCGCACTGGCGCACCGTGCTCGGCATCTCCCTCGGCGTCGCGGTGCTGGTCCAGCTCGTGGCCACCCTCGCCAACGGTCTCTGGATGACGGACGCCACCGACCTGGACGCCTTGGTCAAGGACCCGCAGCCCAGCACCGACGAACTCTGGGCCGCCATGAGCGGATCCCTTCGCCTCACCGGGCTCCGCGCTCTCGTCGACACCCTCGGCACAGTGATCGCCACCGCCATGCTTACGGTCGTGGTCAGTCGCGCCGTGCTCGGCCGCTCGGTCGGCATCGGTGAAGCCTGGCGGGACTCCCGCCCCCAACTGCTCCGGCTGCTCGGCCTCCTGATCATCGTGCCGCTGCTCGTCGGCCTCGCCGTGGCCGTTGGCTCCGCACCGGGGACAGCTCTCCTCGCCGCCGGAGTGGACACCCTCGGCGTGGCAGTGCTCCTGGTGGGTCTGCTCGTAGGGCTGGTGGGCGCAGTCTGGATCTGGGTCCGCTTCAGCCTCTCCGCTCCGGCTCTGATGCTGGAGAAGCAGGGCGTCATCACCGCGATGCGCCGCTCCGCCAAGCTCGTACGAGGCAGCTGGTGGCGCGTCTTCGGCGTGCAGATGCTCGCCACGATCCTGGTCGTGATCGTCGCTTCGATCATCCAGATGCCGGCGACGGCCGTCGGGGCACTGGCCAGCGGGCAGGGCCTCTCCGCCTTGGCAGGCGGGACACCGAGTACTGGCTGGGCCTTCCTCATCGCCACCGGCATCGGAGCGGTGATCGCTTCCACGATCACGTTCCCGATCCGTGCCGGGGTCACCGCACTGCTGTATCTCGACCAGCGCATCCGACGAGAGGCCCTCGACCTCGAACTCGCCCGTGCCGCGGGCGTGCCCGGCTACGACCAGCAGCAAGCCGACCGCCCGACCGCCGGGAGCTGAGGCCGTGTCGGGGGACATGGCGACTGCGGCACTGCACACGGTGGCCCGCTTGCGCACAGCAGCAGCCACCGGTGACGACGGCGGCGTCCCGGTCACCACACCTCGTACTCCCGCACGCGAAGCAGCGGAACGCGAGCTGTCGAAACGCGAGTACCACCAGGACGACCCCGGCCTCCTCCAACGCCTCCTCGACTGGCTGTGGGACCACATCAGTTCCCTGCTGGGCTCGGCCGCGCAGGCCACCCCCGGGGGATGGGTGGGCCTAGCCGTGCTCGCCGTAGTCGTACTGCTGCTGGTCGTCGCGCTGCGCATGCGGCTGGGCAAGTTCCGACCCGAAACCACGTCCGACAGCGGCTCCCTGTTCGGCAACCGCCTGCGCAGCGCCGCCGAACACCGAAGCGCCGCCGAAGCGCACGCTGCCGCCGATCGCTGGAGTGAAGCACTCCAGGAGCGGATGCGGGCCATCGTCCGCTCTCTCGAAGAGCGCGCCCTGCTCGACAGGCGCCCGGGCCGTACGGCCGACGAAGCCGCCTCCGAAGCAGGCCGGACTCTGCCCGACCACGCTGATGCGCTGCGGTCCGCCGCCCGTTCCTTCGACGAGGTGACGTACGGGGAAAGGCCCGCCGATGCCGCTGCGTACAGCGCTGTACGCGACATCGACGGCGCACTCCAGCGTGCTGTTCCGCGTCTCCCCGAGACCCCGGCCCCGGGCGACACGAGCCTCCTCGTGAAGCACGGTGACAGAGGCTCCGACGCCACCACCCCGGGTGGAGGCGGCCGTTGAGCACCGCTTCTGCCACATCCCTCTCCCCGACCGCCCGGCAGATCTGGACCCGTGCCCGCGGCCTGCTCATCGCGGCCGCGGTTCTCGCCGTGGCCGGGGTGGCTATCGCCGCTCTTCGCTCCGGAGACGCGTACGGACTTCTCGACCCGCGCTCCACCGACGACCACGGCAGCAAGGCGACAGCAGAACTCCTCAAGCAACGAGGCGTCGACACCGAGATCGCCCTGACCCCGGGCGAAGCCAAGAAGGCGGCGGGCCCCGACACCACGTTGCTGGTCAGCGACCCCGACGCCCTCACCAGGCGTCAGCTGTCCGAACTGCGGCCGGCCTTGCGGCACGGCGGCCGCACAGTCCTCATCGCACCCGGCTCCGCGTCCGTCAAAGCCCTCACGCCGAAGGTACGCGCTGCTGCACCCGCCGCGATCCAGCCGACACCTCCGGACTGCGACTTCCCAGCTGCGGAACGGGCAGGTGACGCCGAACTCGGCGGCGTCCGTTACTCCGTCGACGCCGACCACGCGGATCTCTGCTACCTGCGCCAGGGGCTCCCTTCCCTGCTGAGGCTCCGCGACGGGACGGAAGACGGCGGCAGTCGTTCCGGCCCCGAAGCGGACACGGTTCTGCTGGGCGCGCCTGATCCGCTCTACAACCAGCGACTCGACAAGCACGGCAACGCCTCGCTGGTGCTTCAACTGCTGGGTTCGCGCAGTCATCTCGTGTGGTACCTCCCCTCTCCTACCGATGCCTCCTCCGGGAAGGGCGAGGAACGCAGCTTCCTCGACCTCCTGCCGGCAGGCTGGACCTGGGCGACGGTTCAGCTGGCGATCGCCGCGGTGCTCGCCGCACTCTGGCGCGTGCGGCGCCTGGGTCCCCTCGTGCCCGAGCAACTCCCCGTCTCCGTACGCGCCTCCGAGACCACCGAGGGCCGGGCCCGCCTCTACCGGAGGGCCAACGCCCGCGACCGCGCCGCCGAAGCACTGCGCTCCGCAACCCGCGCACGGCTCGCACCTCTCGTGGGCGTCAGTGCCGCGGAAGCTCATTCGCCTGAAGCACTGACTCAAGCACTGGCTGCGAGTTCGCCTTCCCACGCCGCTCCCCCCGCGCCGGCTGAGGCAGGCTTGCATCAGCCCAGCGACAGCGCGCGACTTCACTCCCTCCTCTTCGGCACCGCCCCCGCGACCGATGCAGAACTGGTCCGGCTGGCCGACGAACTCGACCAGTTGGAACGCCGTCTCTCCGACGCCACTTCCGTCACCCGACAACCCACAGACAAGGAACGCACCTCGTGAGCGTCCCCTCACCAGACAGCGCACGCAGCGCCCTCGAAGCACTGCGACTCGAGATCTCGAAGGCGGTCGTCGGCCAGGACGCCGCCGTCACAGGTCTCGTCGTCGCGTTGCTCTGCCGCGGACATGTGCTGCTCGAAGGTGTCCCCGGAGTCGCAAAGACGCTGCTCGTACGCACCCTCGCAGCAACTCTCGAACTCGAAACGAAGCGCCTTCAGTTCACCCCCGATCTGATGCCGAGCGACGTCACCGGATCCCTCATCTACGACGCACGCACCGCTGAGTTCTCCTTCCAGCCCGGCCCCGTGTTCACCAACCTCCTCCTGGCAGACGAGATCAACAGGACGCCTCCGAAGACCCAGGCGTCCCTGCTCGAAGCCATGGAAGAACGCCAGGTCTCGGTGGACGGCACGCCCCGGCCGCTCCCCGATCCGTTTCTGGTGGCGGCAACGCAGAACCCCGTCGAGTACGAGGGGACCTATCCGCTGCCAGAGGCTCAGCTCGACCGCTTCCTGCTGAAGCTGAACCTTCCCCTGCCCTCGCGTGCCGATGAGATCAGCGTCCTGACACGGCACGCGGAAGGATTCGACCCCCGGGATCTCGCCTCCGCCGGTGTCCGAGCCGTCGCGGGCCCGGCGGACCTGGAAGCCGCCCGAGCCGCAGTCGCCGCGACCTCTGTCTCATCCGAAGTCATGGGCTACGTCGTCGATATCTGCCGAGCCACTCGCGATTCCCCCTCGTTCACCCTCGGGGTCTCGCCCCGAGGCGCCACCGCACTACTGGCCAGCGCCCGTGCCTGGGCCTGGCTCACCGGACGGGACTATGTGATCCCCGACGACATCAAGTCCTTCGCCCTGCCGACTCTGCGACACCGCGTACAGCTCCGCCCCGAGGCAGAGATGGAAGGCGTCACAGCCGACAGCGTCATCAACTCGATCCTTGCCCACGTCCCCGTCCCCCGTTGATACGCAGTGAGTTGGGGAGCCCGCATTCATGGCACTCACCGGCCGTACAGTCCTGATCGCCGCCCTTGGCGCGCTCCTGGTCGGCGTCCTGCTCCCAGGCTGGACGGGCCTCCTCGCCGTCGAGCTCCCGCTGTTGATTGCAATCCTGTACGACCTCGCAGTCGCCGCGCCAGTGAAGCAACTCCGATTCACGCGTTCCGGTGACACGTCAGTTCGGCTCGGCGAACATGCATACGTAAACGCCGTCGTGACCAATCCCGCCGGCCGATCGGCACGAATCCAACTCCGCGACGCATGGCCACCGAGCAGTTGGCCGGAGGAGGCGGACGCGTCTCGGGCCGGTCGCCACCAGTTGCGCATCGGAGCCCGAGAACAGCAGCTGTTCACCACCGCACTTCGCCCCACCCGTCGCGGCGACCGTCGCGCGGACCGC
This sequence comes from Streptomyces albidus (ex Kaewkla and Franco 2022), assembly GCF_013870515.1. Classification (GTDB taxonomy): domain Bacteria; phylum Actinomycetota; class Actinomycetes; order Streptomycetales; family Streptomycetaceae; genus Streptomyces; species Streptomyces albidus. The sequence continues at coordinate 5,010 of NZ_JACBXA010000308.1, forward strand.
ATCACCGTCCGCTGCTTCGGACCGCTCGGTCTTGCCGCTCGCCAGGGAAGCCATTCCGCGCCCTGGACGGTCCGCGTCCTCCCTGCATTCAAGAGCCGCAAGCATCTGCCGGCGAAGATGGCACGACTGCGTGAACTCGACGGGCGCACCAGCATCCTGACCCGCGGAGAGGGCACCGAGTTCGACAGCCTCCGCGAATACATCCCCGGTGACGACACCCGCTCCATCGACTGGCGCGCGACCGCCCGGCAGTCGACGGTCGCGGTACGCACATGGCGCCCTGAACGGGACCGCCGCGTCCTGGTCGTACTGGACACCGGCCGGACCTCCGCCGGCCGGGTGGGCGACGCTCCACGTCTCGACTCAGCCATGGACGCCGCCCTGCTCCTGGCAGCGCTCGGCTCCCGTGCCGGCGACCGTGTGGACCTACTCGCCTATGACCGCGCGCCGCGAGCAACGGTCAAGGGCCGCACAGCACATGAGGTCCTGCCGGCCTTCGTCTCCGCGATGGCACCTCTCGAACCCGCGCTGGTGGAATCCGACACCCGAGGTCTGGCGTCCACAGCTCTGCGCATGGCACAGCACCAGTCCCTCATCGTCCTGCTCACCGGCCTGGAGGCATCGCCCGTCGAGGAAGGGCTGCTGCCGGTACTGCCGCTTCTCACTCAACGCCATACCGTCATGGTCGCTTCGATCGCCGATCCACGAATCGCGGAGATGGCCGGCTCCAGGGGCAGCGTCGAAGCGGTGTACGAGGCAGCAGCAGCAACGCGGGCTCAGACCGAACGGAAGCACACGGCAGACCGCCTCCGTCGTCACGGAGTCATCGTCGTCGACGCACTTCCACAGGACCTGGCCCCGGCTCTCGCGGACGCATACCTGGCTCTTAAGGCAACAGGCCGTCTCTGACTCCGGCTTGAAGGCTTCATCCGTAAGGCG
>NZ_JACBXA010000309.1 GCF_013870515.1 Streptomyces albidus (ex Kaewkla and Franco 2022)
TGCCGGCGCTCGGGCCGTGTGGCCGATGGAGCGTCAGGTCCGGCTGGTCGCGGGCTCGCTGGTCGTACTGGGCCTCCTGCTGGACCTGCTCATACCGGGCGCCCGCATCCTCTCGCTGCTGATCGGCGGCGGACTCGTCTTCTCCGCGCTCAGCAACACCTGCGGCATGGCGGCGGTGCTCTCGAAGCTTCCGTACAACCGCAGGCAGCCCGAAGGCACCGGGCTGGAGGCGACGTTGAGCCGGCTCGCGGAGCGTGCGGACCGACCTGCCGAAGCGGGCTGAGGGACGCGCGGGGGGATGACGAACGCGCGGGGCGGCTGAGAGCGCGAGAGGCGCCTCAGCCGGGACCGCTCCCCTCCGCGACCTTCCACATCTCCCGCAGGATCCGCTCCCCGGCCGCCACGCCCCGTTCGGTCAGGGCAGTGATGTGCTCGGACTGCCAGCCGCTGTCGGCGAGTTCGCCGTGGCCGGGGAGCCAGCCGTGACCTGCGGCTAGCAGCATGTCGGCGTCGAGGAGCGAGTCGCCCGCGGCGTAGGTGTGGGTGGCTCCGGTGCGCCGGGCGACCTCGGCGACGGCTGCGCTCTTGGTCAGCGGCCCCGGCACGGCGTAGACCTTGCGCCCCTGAAGCGACACCGTCCAGCCTCGCGTGCCCGCCCACTCCGCCAGCTCCTTGACCCAGGCGTCGGGCATCCGCTCACGGTCGACGACGAGATATGCGAACAGCTCGTCCGCGACCCGCTGCTTGAGCACCCAGTCGCCGTCGGCGGCGGCGCCGCGCAGATGCTCGCGGACCTCGGCGAGCGGGGCGCAGCCCGCCAGGCCGCGGAGCACCTGTGCGTGCCAGCCGGGGTCGGACTCTCCGTCGACCAGCAGGTGGCCGCCGTTGGCGCACACCGCGTAGCGCGCGGGGCCGCCGGGAAGCCTGATGCGCCCGTACTGCTCGCGGGTCCTGGTGGTGGTGGGCACGAAGACGCTGCGAGCGGTCAGCTGCGTCAGCAGCTCGGCCGCGGTCTCGGTCATGTACGACAGCGGCCTGCGCTCGTACGTCTCCACGCACAGCAGTCGCGGAGCCTCCGCGTCCGGCATGGTGAGGCCGAGGGCCGCCGCGGAGTAGATCAGTGTGCGGTCGAGGTCGCTGGCGATGAGAGGAAGCGCCGGAGAAGCCGTCATCCTGCGGCCCTCCCGTCCGCGCCCGTGGCGCCGCGGGTGAAGCGTGGATGGATCAGACCGACGCAGCTGTACGGGAGTTCATCGACCTCTTCGACGGGGACGCCCCGCTGTCCGGCCAGCAGCCGCACGTGGTCCAGGTCGGAGCCCGCGCCCCGCCGCGCGAGCACTCTCCACGGCACCCGGCGCAGCAGAACGCGCGTCGTCTCTCCCACGCCAGGCTTGACGAGGTTCACATCCCCTATGCCGTAGTCCTCGCAGATGCGTTCCACGGCACGCCAGCCCACCCAGGTGGGGGCGCGGTCGGATGCGAGCAGCGCGGTCACGTCCTCGGCGACGGATTCGCGTACGTCGTCGAAACGGGCGGTGACCTTCTCCAGGAAGAGATTGGACACGTCCGCGCCGGCGAGGTCCCGGTAGAACTTGCCGCCGTGGTAGTCATGCGGGCCAACCAGGTCGGAACGGAGCACGGTGCGGGAAATCAGCCCGGAGACGGTGGAGTTGAGGCAGGCGGAGGGGATGAGGAAGTCCTCGCGGGTGCCGTACGTGCGCACGCAGCCGCCGGGGTCCGCCAGCACTGCGAGTTCCGGGTCGAATCCCTCGAACGGGGCGAGCGCGTCCGCGAGTTCACGGGTGATGGCTCCCTTGCCGGTCCAGCCGTCGACGAAGACGACGTCGGCAGGGTCGTGGTGGGCGGCGATCCAGCGCAGTGCGTTGGTGTCGATTCCGCGTCCGCGCACGATGGAGACGGCGTAGTGGGGCAGGTCCAGGCCGTGGGTCTGACGGGCCCAGCGGCGCATCAGTACGCCGACGGGGGTGCCCGCGCGCGCCAGCGACACCAGTACGGGCAGCCCCGGCCCCGAACGCAGCGCCCCCGTGCGGGGGCCGGCCTCTGAGGGCCCGGCGGCCCCGCGTTCCCTGAGGACCGTGTCGGTGACCGTGCCCACTGCCCGGGCGACGCGTGAGGCCGAGACCTCCAGCGCGCTGTGGAAGAGCCGCTCGTACTCCGCGCTCGGCTGGTACTCGACGGGCAGGGACTCCGCGTAGTGCGCGCCGCCGCTCTGGATCGCCTCCTCACGCTCCTCGGTCGGCGCCTCCAGTCGGGTGTCCGACATGTCCTGCAGCAGCCAGCCGACCTCGTCCGGGGCGTACGAGGAGAAGTCCGGGCCGCGCAGTGGCTGCGGCAGCGGGACGTAGGAGGGCAGGACGGCGAGCAGCACCTGGCCGGTGTGCTCCGCGAGTTGGGCGAGCAGCCCGCCGGGGGCGTGCAGTGCGGGGGTGTCGGCGGTCGAGTCGGTCACGAGGATCACGGCGTCGAAGCGGCGGCGCGCGTCGGTGCCGGGCGCGACGTTGTAGGCGTAGCGCGTCTCGGCGGCGGGCTCCCCCGGGCGCTCGCGGGCGGCCTGTTCCTCCGCGCCGTGTTCGTCGTGGGCGGGGAAGGAGATGGCCGTACGGACCGCGTACGCCGGGTCGTCGAGCGCCAGCACGGGCGAGCGGGTGGTGGTGGAGAAGCGCAACTCGGCTTCTCCGTCGAGCCGTTGCTCGAGTGCGACGGCGAGACGCAGCGGCGCGTACATCAACTCCTCGCAGCCGAGCAGGAGTACGCGCGGCGGCGTGGAGCCTTCGGCGCCGGCTGAGTGAGGGCCGGAGCCCCCTGCGAGCGTTCCGGCATCCGAGAGCGCCGAGGCGAGCCGGGAGGCCATCGACGGCAGGGCCGCGTTCAGTCTTTCGCGGTGGGTTGCGGTGAATCCGTGCCGTCCGCCGTCGGGGAGTTCCCGGGGCCAGTCGAGTTCCACCCGCGTGACGGGCCGGTGAGCGGAGGAGCGCGCATCGCCGGACTTGGGCTGCTGCGTCACCGTCCCTGCCGTCCCCACGCCGTGCCGTGCCCCGGCTGCCGCTTCGGCCTCGGCTTCGGCCACGAGGCGCTGTCCGCGCTCCAGCACGTCGTGCGGGAGCGAGACGCGCCCGCCGGCGAGCGCCACCACGTCCACGCGGGCACCGAGTTCCGCGGCGAACTTCTCCAGGGCAGCCGTGTCGTCCGACGACCGCATGTCGGTGAGCGCCACCACCACGTAACGCTCACGCGGGTGGTTGCGGTGCAGCGCCGCGATGGTGTTGCGCACGGTGCGGCCCGTGGAGAACTCGTCGTCGACCAGAACCAACGGCCCCTGCCCGCCGAGCAGTTGAGGGTCCTCGGGGAGCAGCAGATGCGATGTGGCGTGACTGTGCTCCTCCTCGAACCCCCCGACGGCGTCCACTCCCCTCACCGGCCGCCGGGTGGAGTGCAGACACGTGACGCTGCCGATCCCGTCGGCGACGCTGTGGCCGAGCCCGGTGGCCGTCTCCGCGTATCCGAGGACCACGGACCGGTCCGCGAGGTCGTCGCCGAGCAGAGCCCGGACCCGCCGGCCCAGCTCCAGCCCGACGCCGTAGACCGTCTCGGGGCGCTCCGGGATGTGCTTGCCGAGGACCCGTGAAACGAGCAGATGGGCACGCTTCGGGTTGCGGCGCAGCGCGAGCCCCATCAACTCCCGCAGGCCCTCGCCCTTCAGCCGCACGTCCAGACGTTCGGCCACCCACTGACCCGACCACACCACGTCGCTCATCCCGTCGCTCGTCCCTCTCCCGTACGCGTCCGCATCAGGCCGCCGCCCGCGCTCCGGCCGCCAGCACGTCGACGAATCCGACGCCCTCGCGGGCCACCCCGAACAGTTCCGCCCGCAGCATGGTCCGCTCGGCCCAGGCGCGGTGCGGCTTCACCTCGTTCATCTTGTTCGTGTAGGCGGATCGCACCACCCCGCCGCCGCTGCGCTCCGGGCGCAGGATGTCGGTGGCGTCGCTGTACTCCTCCAGGCTCACCACGGACAGGGCGTGCACGGGCAGCACGTGCGAGGGGTGGATGCAGGTCTTCCCCAGGAGCCCGTTCGCCCGGTCCAGTTCGATCTCCCGCAGAAGTCCGTCGATGTCGTGATCGATGATCGCGGTACGGAGCTCCTCCGCGCGCCCGGTGAAGATGCTCTGGCGCAACTGCGGCTTGAACATCCTCTCCTGTGACCGGAAGTACTCCCACACGGGACCCGTGACCGTGTATCCCGTGCCGTCGGCACGCCCCAGCACGTTCACCACGTCTCCGATGACGGAGGCGACGAGCTGCACGTCGTACGCCGTCATCTCGGGCGTGCGGCGCAGCCCGTAGGCAGAGCAGAAGTCGGTGACGCCCAGCCGCAGGGCCAGCACGCGCTCCCGGTACTTGTCGACCGTACGGGCGATCCCGGCGAGCGTCCCCGACCGCGTCTCCATGTGCAGCAGCTCCGGCGACTCCAGGACCGGCATCGCGAACAGCCGCCGCCCCACGGCCCCTTCGGCGGCGGTGAGCGCTTCGAGGAAGGGGATGCCGCGCTCCTCGGTGAACTTCGGCAGCACGAACCCGGACAGCACCCGCACGGCGTCCCCCAGCCGCGCCACCAGATCCGTTATCTGACCGGGCGCCCGGACGCGTACGAACAGCAGCGGCACATCCTGCTGCCGCGGCCCGGACTTCTGCGCGGCGAGCTCCTCCAGCTGCCGGACCAGATTGCTCTCGGCATCGGCGACCTCCCGGTCGTCGATCGAGTCCTCCAGGCACAGCACCATCGACACCACACCGAGCCGGGCCTGCTTGACCACGTCGGCAGCGAGGCCGGGACGTGTGGCGGGGCAGTAGAGGGTGGCCCCCAGCGCTGCGGCGAGCGTCCTGCCCGGTGCGTCCGCCGTGAACTCGGCGGGTTCGTGCTGGAAGAGCCCGCTCCTGACCTCCGGCGCGAGCTGGCCGAAATGACGCATGAGTGCCCCCGTCTCCCCGTCGCGCGGCATTCCGGATGGCCTGCGCGACCGCGTGAATCGTGCCTCTTCCCCGGCCTGATGACCCCGGAGACGCCCCCGGCCCGCTCCACCAGGACAAGGGTCCGTGGCGAGAACCAGCCGCTCATCGTACGTACGGGAGGGTGCCGAAAGTTCCACTCAGGGGTGAAAATCGCGTTACCGCCAGGTACATGCAATGACCCTCGCGTTGTCCCGGAGCCCGCACGGAAGGCAGGATGAGCCCATGACGCACGCCATGGTGAAGGGCTCGAACATTCAGCTGAAGACTGTGGCGGTGCGTGCCGTCCTGTGCTGGCTCCCGGGATCAGGAGTGCCCGACGTCGACGCCTCGGCCCTGTTGCTCGACGACAGCGGGCAGGTGCGCTCCGACGAGGACTTCGTCTTCTACAACCAGCCGCTGCACCCCTCGGGCGTCGTCCGCCACCTCGCCAAGAAGCAGGAGCCGGACGGGCTGCGCGACTCGATCGAGGCGGATCTGCCCGCCCTCGGCTCCCACGTGGACCGTGTGCTGCTGGCCGCGTCCGCGGACGGCGGCACCTTCGCGGACGTACGAAAGCTGCGGCTGCTGCTCTACGGCGCGGACGGCCCCGCCGGCGACGAGGCCTCGGGCGAACCGCTGGCGCAGTTCGACATCGAGCCGGAGACCGGCGCCGAGACGGCGATGATCTGCGGAGAGCTGTACCGGCGCGGGACCGGCTGGAAGTTCCGTGCGCTGGGCCAGGGTTACGACACGGGTCTGGTCGGTCTCGCCACGGAGTACGGCATCACCGTGGACGAATCGGAGGGCCCCCGGGAGGACACCACGTCACCGGCCGCCCACCGGAACGGTGCGATCCCCTCGCCCGCGCGGCCCGCCCCGCCGGAGGACGCGACCATCCCCGC
>NZ_JACBXA010000031.1 GCF_013870515.1 Streptomyces albidus (ex Kaewkla and Franco 2022)
GGCGACCAGCCCGCTCTCGGGGCGCACCACGACAGCGCCGCGTCCGGCATCACCTTCCGCGTCCACTCCAAGGGCGCGACGCGAATGCTCGTCGAGCTCTACGACCAGGCCACCGGGACGGGGGAGAAGGGCAGCCTGCTCCTGAAGGAGGAGGGGGAGTCCGGGGACTGGACGGCCACCGTCAGTGCTTCAGAGCTGCGCGAGAAGTACGGCATCGACGGCACCGTCTACTACGGCTACCGCGCCTGGGGCCCCAACTGGCCCTACGACGAGGCCTGGAAGAAGGGCTCCGAGGCCGGGTTCGTCTCCGACGTGGATTCCGAGGGCAACCGGTTCAACCCCAACAAGCTGCTGCTCGATCCGTACGCCCGCGAAGTCAGCCACGATCCGCTGCGACCCGGCATGACGGACAAGGGCGTCTACGGCTCCGGCCCGGCCAACCGGGCGAAGGACAGCGGGCCGCAGGCGCCGAAGGGCATCGTGCTCCCCGAGACCGACCCCGGCGACGGCGGCACCGGTACGAAGCCGGACCGTGCCCTCAAGGACGACGTCGTCTACGAAGTGCACCTGCGAGGCCTGACCAAGAGCGACGGCAGCATCCCCGCAGACGAATGCGGCACGTACAAGGGAGCCGGTGCCAAGGCGAAGGATCTGGCCGAACTCGGCGTGACCGCAGTGGAGTTCCTGCCCATGCAGGAAGCTCAGAACGACGCCAACGACGCCGACCCGGACAGCAGCGCGGACGACAACTACTGGGGCTACGTCACCGACAACTTCTTCGCCCCCGACCGCCGTTACGCGGCCGACGACTCACCGGGCGGCCCGACCCGCGAGTTCCGGGCGATGGTCAAGGCCTACCACGACGCCGGGATCAAGGTGCTCGCCGACGTGGTCTACAACCACACGGGCGAGGGCGGCCCCTGGAAGGCCTCGGACAAGGACACCTACAGCCTGCACTCGTACCGCGGGCTGGACAATCCGACGTACTACTCCCTGACCGACGACCGGCAGGCGCCGGTGGACAACACCGGAGTGGGCGGCAACTTCAACACCTACAACCCCGTCGCCCAGAACCTCATCGTCGACTCGCTCGCCTACTGGAAGGACACGCTCGGCATCGACGGGTTCCGGCACGACCTCGCGTCGGTGCTGGGCAACACCTGCGAGCACGGGTGCTTCCGCTACAGCGCCACCGACCCGAAGACCGCGCTGCGGCGCATCACCGACGAGATGCCGGCACGCGGTGCCTCCGGAGGCGACGGTACGGACTGGATCGCCGAACCCTGGGCGCTTGGAGAAGGCACCTATCAGGTCGGCAACTTCCCGCCGGGCTGGTCAGAGTGGAACGGCAAGTACCGCGACACCCTGCGCGGCGACCAGAACAAGGCGGGATCGCAAGAGGTGACGCCCGGGCAGCTGGCGACGCGCTTCGCCGGCTCTTCCGACCTCTACGAGGACGACGGCCGCCACCCCTTCAACTCCGTCAACTTCATGGTCGCGCACGACGGGTTCACTCAGAAGGACCTCTACTCCTGCAACGCCAAGAAGAACGACCAGGCCTGGCCCTACGGTCCCTCCGACGGCGGTTCGGACGACAACGTCTCGTGGGACCAGGGCGGCGAGGCGACTCCGCAACGTCAGGCGGCGCGCAACGGGTTCGCCTTCCTCATGCTCTCCGCCGGAACGCCGATGATGACGGGCGGAGACGAGAACCTGCGCAGCACGCGCTGCAACAACAACCCCTACAACCTGGACAACGCCGCCAACTGGCTCGACCACGAACCTGACGCGGACCAGAGCACGTTTCGTACCTACACGAAGCGCATGCTCGATTTCCGCAAGGCTCACCCGGCGCTCAGGCCCGCCGACTTCTACTCGGCGAAGGACACCAACGGCAACGGCATGGGCCAGCTCGACTGGTTCACGCCGGCCGGAGACGCACCGGACGACGCCTACTGGAACGACGCGTCCAAGCACGCACTGGCGTGGCGGATCGACGGCACCGAGTTCGACGATCCGGCCGGCGGCCTCTACGTCGCGTACAACGGGGCGCCGGATGCGGCGGAGTTCGCCCTTCCCGACGCGGGGGAGGGCAAGCAGTGGCACCGGGTCACCGACACGGGCGGCAAGTCCGAGGGGGCGGACCAGGTGGCCGAACCCGGCTCGGAAGCCCTTGTCGGGGGTGGAGGTGCCAAGTACCGGCTGGACGGGCGCTCGGTGCTCGTCCTGATCGCCAAGTAGCCGACGCCAAGTAGCCGACGCCAAGCGGTCGACGGCGGCGCGACGACCGGACGGGCGGCCCGTCAAGGGTGCTACGAGACGCCGCGCAACGCACTGCGGGCTCCCCTTCCCCGGCCGGGGAAGGGGAGCTGCGTTTTCCTCACCGAATCCACACGACGTGCGGGCCATTCTGTTTCAGGCCCCGCATTTCGTGGTCACTCCCTCTTCACCCGGCGCGGGATTCACCGGCGTTCCGGGTGAATGTGGTCAGAGGCGTCGCACCCGCGCGGAAATTCCGTGACCGATGAGCAGGTAGATCGCAGCGGGCAAGCCGTAGTTGAGGAATACCCGTACGCCTTCGCTGTCCATCGTGAAGATGTCCTGCGCCCACCAGGCCAGCCAGTCGGCCACGGCCTTCACGAACTCCACGAAGGGATTGCCCTGGTTGGCCTCCAGCAGGTACAGCATGATCCACAGGCCCAGGAACACGGCGGCTATGTCCGCGATCGTGTGGATGATCAGGGCGGCCCGGTCCGAGCCGGCGCCGTCGCGGGGGCGGCGCTCACGGCGCGGGGGAGGAGCGGGCTGAGAGTACTCGGGCGGCCCGGGCGGGGGACCTTGCCAGCCGTAGTCGGGCCCCTGCGGCGGTCCGCTGCGCATGTGGCCGGCTGCTGGTGGCGGGCCACCCGGCGGTCGGTGGTAATGCGGCTGCCTGGGCATTGGTGCGGTGTCGCTCACGAGCTTCCCGTCCGACGCTTGACCGCGTCTCTTTCGGTTGAGGAATGACCACGACGTGGGCACCCGGAAAAACTGGCAGAGGTGTCCCGCATTCCGTGGCCCGCATTACCTCTGCGTCGGGTCGGGCCGACGGCGTTACTCGTGGTCGCGGTACGCCTGGAATGATCGCCATGAGGAGTGTGCCGAGAAGTCTTGGCGCCCCCCTGAGAATTTAACGGGGGAGAGCAGGAGAAGGAAGACCGTACCTTCTGCTCGATGCCTTGATCTTCTGCGGACCGCCGCTCCGAAGCCCGTCGGGAGCCCGGTCAGCGGCCTGCACCGGAACGACGGACGGGCGGGCCGGAGGTGCGGCAGGTGTCCGGCTCCATGATCGAGCTCCGCGCGGGGCAGGCCGTACGGCGGCGCGAGGGTGGCCAGGAACGGCAGCCGTCAGCATGATCAGGTCGATCACGATCACGATCACGATCACGATCACGATCACGATCACGGCGTCCGGCTCCGTAGCCGAGCAGTCGGCACACCCCCACGCCGCCAAGGTAAACGTTGTAATCCCTCCCCCCGGCGTGGCCGCCGTCCGGGTAAACGTTGTAATCGGTCGCTCGGGACGCGCGCGCGCCATGCGCGGTCCAGCTCTGCGCGGGCGACCGGACTCCCCGTACGAGTCGGCGACGAGGCGGACACCATGGGGGCCTCCCGCGCCGCACCGCCCAACGCGTCCAAGCCACCAGGCACTTGGCCGCGACCGGCGCAGAACGCGGCCGCTCCCTGTCGACGTCCTCCCGGCCGTCGCCGTCGGCGGGTGAGGACGAAGCGGGCATCACGGTCGACGGTCCGTTCGGTCCCCGTGCCGGGCCCCGGCTCATGCTTCGCGTGCGTACTCACTTGAGGAACAAGTCGCCAGAGACAGGTGATTGAGCCTCCAGAGGCCGCCTCGGCAGGCCCACCGCGGCTGACCAGCGCAGACTCCTGCCTGACGGCAGTTACCTAGCAGCGCTCACAAGCCAGCTAGGTACGTGATGCTCATGCCATTCCCGTCCGCTTCCGCTGAAGTGGATGGTCGCGGCACCCATACGTCGTGGTGCCGAGTCCGGACGTACAGCATTCGTCTCGTGATGGGACGCCTTGAACTGACGAGAGATTGAACGAACGGATGGATTCTGCGCGACTGCCTGACGCCGACCTGCTTCAGCTCGTCCGAGAGGGCGGGGAGACCGCTCCCCCCGCGCTCAGGGAGCTGGAACAGCGCCACTTCCATGCCGTGAAGGCCTTCGCGTCGGCATGCGCCGTCAATCTCTCCGCCGGAAGCCAGCTCGCCAACCAGGCATGGCAGCGCGCGCTCCGCTCCCAGGAGGGAAGCGCCATAGGCGCCGTACGCCCGCACGCCCTCACCGTCGTGCTGCGCTCCGCGGCCGACTTCGCGGGCACGGGTCACCGGAGCGCCCTCGACTTCGACCTGGCCGTGTGGCTCGAGCCGTACCTGCCGCAGTTCCCCAGCGGCGCCCCCGGGCTCAACCCGGCGTTCTTCCACCGTGACTCCGTGACGGCACAGGCCTTCGGCGCCCTGCCGGGCTCCAGCCAGACGGTGCTGTGGCACTACACGGTCGAACACGACGACGGCGTGTGGATCCGCGGCCTGCTCGGCTCGGGTACGGAAGACGTGTCCCTGCTCAACAGGCGTGCGCGCAGGGAGCTTTACGACGCCTACGTCCAGATCCACCAGGACGAGACCCTCGACGACGAATGCCGGCGCTTCCACCGCATGGTGCTGGCCTACGCGGAGCAGCGGTGCATGAACCCCGCAGCCGATGTGATCCCGCACCTGGAGCGGTGTGCGTACTGCTCGCGGGCCGTCACCGACCTGGGTCGCATGCGCGCTGACTGCGGGGGGCTCCTGGCGGAATCGCTGCTGCCGTGGGGAGGCCAGGAGTACGCCGCCTCCAGATTCCCCACCGCCTTCTCCTCCACCTTGCAGGTCCCGGACGGTGTCGTCGAAGTCAGTCACCCGGTCACCGAGCAGCTCCCCGTCGTCGCACGGGAGCGCGGCAGGCGCCGCGCCGCCGGGGCGGGAGCCGCCGTCGCGGCTCTGAGCCTCGGGCGCAACCGCAACCGGCACGACGACGAACGCGAGGAACGCATCCCGAGGGAACGCAGGCTGAGCGGCAGACGCGTCGCCCAGTCGGTGGCCGTCCTCGGCCTGTGTTCCGTCGCTGTGGCCTTCGCCTACGCCGGAGGTGTCGGACCGGGCACCCAGCAGAGCAGCGACTCGGCGCCTCCCAAGGAGGTGCCGGAAGCACCTGCGCCGTCCAAGCCGTCGCCGTCGAAGACCACCGCCACGGCCACCGCCACCTCGACGGTCACGGCGACGAAGAGCCCCAAGCCGCCGCCCACGGGGGGCGGAGGCCAGTCCTCCTCGGCGCCCCCCGTCCGTGGTGCGGCTCTGGAGTGGGTATTCGACGGGGTCAAGCGCGGCGTGGCGGCCGACACCTCGGGGGAGAACCAGGACGGCACTCTCATCGGTGACCCGCTTCCGCGCCTGCTGAAGTCGGGAGCGGTCCAGTTCTTCGGTGTGCAGTCCGTCGCGGCGGACGGCCCCGTCGTCGACACGACCGGCAGCTTCTCCGTGTCCGCCCGCGTGAAGCTCCAGGACGACGAGGAGTTCCAGACGGTCGTCAGCCAGGACGGCACGGAGATCAGCGGCTTCCAGCTCCAGTACGACCCGGAGGAGGACCGCTGGGAGATGCGCATGGCCGAGGAGGACGACGAGGACTCCGACGCGGACGAGGCGTCTTCGGAGACCGACCCCGAGGTCGGCGTGTGGACGCATCTGACGGGCGTCTACGACGGCTCCGAGGACGAGATCCGTCTGTACGTCGACGGCGTGCTCGAGGACACCACCGACCGTGAGGGCGGCTTCGATGCGGAGGGGGACTTCGCAGCCGGACGTGCGCTGGAGGGCGACGAGTTCGTCAGGGGCTTCGAGGGGACGGTCGACGACGTACGGGTCTTCCCGAAGGCCGTCTCCGGTGCTGAGGCCGTGAAGCTGGCCCGCGGCCGCTGAGCCGGCTCCGCCGTCAGCCGAAGTCCTCCTTGAAGTACTCCGATCTCAGGGCCCGGCGGTTCCGCACGCCGAGCTTCCGGTAGATGTTCTGCAGGTGGTTGTCGACCGTGCGCTTCGAGATGGTGACCGCCTCGGCCACCTCGGCGTTCGTGAGACCTGAGCACACGAGGCCCGCGATCTCCGCCTCCCTGGCGGTGAGGTGCTTGGCCACCCCCAGCATCGAGAGCCCCGGAGTGCCGGCCTGCTCGCACAGGCGTTGCAGGGAGAAGGAGAAGTTCTCGGCTGCGGTGGCCGACCGCTCCTCGCCGCGTTGGCTCCACAACAGGCAGGCGGATGCGGCGGCTTCGGCGGCGACCAGGGACGAGCCGGTGGCCTCCAGCGCGTGGGCGCTGTCCATGAGCCTCTCCGGGTCGCCCTCCGCGAGAGCGGAGACGTATCTGGTTCGGGCGGCGAGCAGCTCGCCGTCGGCGGACCGCGATATCTGAAGCAGTCTCGCGTCCGCGGCCTTTGCGTCTCCGAGCCGGGCGATGTCGGTCAGCAGCCGGGCCTCGCTGGCCAGGTGCCCCGCCTCCCGTGCGCTCTCCACCGCCTCCCACAAGAGGTTGCGCGCCTCCTGCGCGTTGCCCTGCACCGCGTGCAACCAGGCCTGGCCCAGGGGGAGTTCGGAGCGGAAGGCTCCCCAGTCCGGCAGGCCCGCGCAATCGCTGAGCGCCTTCGTCGCGGCGGGGACGTCCTTGAGCAGCGCCGCGGCCTCGGCCTTGCGGGCCAGAGCCGTGTGCAGCGTGCCGACGAGCGAGTTGCGTGCCGCCACGGAGACCGACTGCGAAGCCCAGCGCCGCGCCTGCGCCGGCTTGCCGCGCAGGAGGGAGCATCGTGCGAGTGCCGCAGCGATCCATGCCTCCGCTCCCGGGGCGTCGTCGGCCAGCGCTTCCTCCCAGCCCTTCTCCCCCGTCCTGTACGCCTCGTCGAGCCTGCCCTCCTCCTCCAGGGCGAACATGACGGTGTTCAGGTACTGCACGGGATGCGGAATGCCCAGCGAGTTCTCCAGGCCGAGGCGTTCCTCGTACGCCTCCTGCGCCAGCTTCAGACCGCTCTTCGCACGCCCGGTGGCCACGAGGGCGGATGCACGTGGGCCCTTCCCCAACAGGCCCGCGTGGCAGCTCTCCTCGAACTGGAGGCTGCGGATGGCGTGCAGCGTCTCCTGCGGCCGGCCGAATGCCATGAGCACCGCGCCGCGAACGGCCGTCAGAACGTCCCGGTACTTCGGGTCGGTGATCCCGGCCATCGCTTCGGCACTGACCTCCAGTGCCCTGTCCGCGTCGATGAACCCCCAGGCCAGCAGCCTGGACTTGCCGATCGCGACGAGGAGCCGGTCCAGCTCACCCGCCGTCCGCTGCGCCGCCTCGTCGAAGACCTCCCAGGCGCCGTCGAGGTCGCCGAGCTCGTAGAGCGACTCCGCCAGCAGCAGGCGGGGCAGGAGTTCCTCGCTGTCCCGGCAGGCGGCCGTCGAAAGCTCCCTCACCTGCCGGAAGTTCTGCGTACGGCGTGCCAGCGTCGCGGCTCTCAGGAGAGTGTCCGGATCCGCCGAACCCGTGGCGGCGAGCTGCCAGGTCGCGATCCGTATCTTGTCCGTGAACCTCTTGGCGCCCCGTGCCTCGACCAGCGCGGCCTCCTCACTGAGGATGCGCCGGCGCTCCGAGGACGGGATGGCCGAGCGGAGCACCTTCTCGTGCGCCGGATGCCTCAGGGACACAGACTCCCGTCGGCCGTCCCGCGTCGTGCGTGTGAAACCGAGCACCTCCAACTCGTCCATCGCGCCGTCGGGCAGGCTCGCGGCCTCCACCGGCTGGCACAGGGCGATCCGGTTCAGCGTCCGTCGGGACTCCGGAGCGATGTCGGTCAGCCGCCGCTCCAGCAGCTCCGAAAGGAGCGGAGTGGAGCCCACATCGGAGATGAGCGTCCACGACTCCCCGTCGTCGATGAGGCTCTCCCGTTCCAGGGAGTGCTGGACGAACTCGCGGAGATACCGGGGGTTGCCTTCGCTGACCCTGTGCAGGATGGAGACGGTGCGGGGTTCGACGGCCCCGCCGAGTGCGCGGCGCATCACCTCGCCCACCTGCTCCTCGCCCAGGCCGTGCAGGTCGATCCGCCGGGCCGTCCCGCTCGCCTGCAGCGAGTACGCGACGGGCTTGAGCTCCCGCAGGGAACCGACCGTTCCGACGAGGAAGAGCGCCCCGGATTCCAGGAGTTGGCCTATGAGCGAGGCGGAGGGCTCGTCGAGTGCTTCCAGGCCGTCCACGACGAGGACGAACCTCGTGCCCGTCGAGCCGTGGGAGCACTTCTCCGTCAGGGCCTCATGCGTCCTGTTGAACAGGTCCACCGCGTCGTTGACGTTCGTGCCCTGCGGAAGCAGATGCGCGAGTGAGGCCAGGGGGGAGTGGTCGCCGGAGACGGGGATCGCTTTGCCGGTCCCGTGACCGCGGTGGCTCGCACGGCGGCGGCAGACCTGGGCGAGTTGTGACTTTCCGGCACCCTGGGGGCCGTGGACGATGAACGCCTGCCACCGTTCACTGACCAACGCCGCGTCGAACTGAGCGACTTCCAGCTCGTATCCGACGAACGGCCAAGGTATCGGGTCGCCCACCATCTCCCCCTTTGCGCGAAGTCGGGCAGCGAGCCGCAGCCGCAGGAGCCCGCTCCCCGGGCGGCCGGTCGTGCCGCCGCCGACTGCCGCACCGTCCCGTGAGCCATGCGTGTCGGAGGCCCAGGATCAACCTCGCCCGGTCAATGGCTGTTTCCTTCCGCGGACCTCACGAGCAGGGTACGGATCCCGCAGGCCGGGGGAACCCCGTGTGGCCAGAGTTGTCGGATCATGCGCGGACTTGAGCCCGCCGGGGGGCCGGCAGCCTTCGGCCGGTGGCGAGACCGCGGACCGGCGTATTCCACCCCGTGTCGGACTCCGCGAAATCTGAGACGTTCCGTGCAACTATGCCCGAGTCCTGTGCGTCTGAACTGCTACCAGAGGAAATGCGCCACAAGGGGGCCTCCCATGAGAAAGACCAGCCTGCTTGCCATCGCCGTCCTCACGAGCGTCGGGCTGCTGACCACCGCGTCGGCCGGCACGGCAGCCGCGAGCGGCACTGAAGGCTCCAAGGGGGCCACCACGGCGACTGCGAGTGCCGCTGCGAGCTGCGGCGTCACATGGGGGAGCCTGCCCAAGGCCGCCGCTGAGACCGGCAACCGGCCGCTGACGAACGTGAGGACGGGGCGGCACGATTGCTACGACCGCATGGTCCTCGACATCCGCGGTGACCTGCCCGCCTCTCCGACCGGCTACCAAGTGCGTTACGTGAGCAAGCTGTACCAGGACGGCTCAGGGAATCTGATCAAGATCAACGGGGGCGCGATTCTCGAAATCGTCGTCACCGCACCGAGTTACGACTCGGAGACCTACGAGCCGACCTACAACGGACGCGGCGGCAAGCCGCTGCCGGGTGTGAACCTCACGGGCTACAAGACGTTCAAGGACGCCCGCTTCGGGGCGAGTTACGAGGGAACGACCCAGCTCGGTCTCGGCGTACGGGCCCGGCTGCCGTTCCGGGTGCTCCCCGTGGGCGACCGGCTCGTGATCGACGTCGCCCACTCCTGGGCGAGTTGAGAGTGGGTCGGGGGCGGTCCCTGACCGGACCGCCCCCGACTTCGCCTCACCCGGCCCACACGAGCGTCGTCGGCGAGGACTGCACAGTCCTTCGCCCGGATTCCGAGCACTGATGGACGCACGACAACCTTGATCAGGTTCGTACGCGCGGAACCGCGGCTGTGTATGCCGCGTTGTGCCGGATGCGCGCCGGTGGGGGGAGTGCGTCCACCGTGAAATGCCGTCCTCAGAAACCCGCGGCCTTCGACGTCGCCGTCGGGCAGGCGGCAGATCTCGCCTCGCTCATCAGTCCGGAAGTACTTCTCGCCCCCGTGTTGGCGAAAAGGACGCTCCGGTCAGGGCCGCGAAGGCGTGGCCCGCCCCCTTCAGCCCGCCTTGGTGAGGCGGTATTCGGTCGAGGGGAAGCCCCCCTGGGCGCTGCACCGCGAGCTCGACCTGCTGTCGGTCCAGTTCCAGCCGACGGGCGCCAGGCACGCCCACTGTCCCTCCGAGGGAGAGACGACGTTGTAGCTCATGCCGTTCGGGACGCCGCAGTCGGCGTCGTAGGTGACCCAGTCGTAGGTCATGCCCGGCGGGACGGAGCACTGCCAGGCGGCCTGAGCCGGCCCCGCGCTCACCACGGTGATGCCACCCGCCAGCGCCGCCGTGAGGGACGCCGCTGCAATGGATCTTCGAAGCTTACCCATTCTGACTCCTTTACACGGGACGGCAATTCACCGTCCGCGGAGGACATAGGAGCAGAACGAATGCGCCGTCACAAGTTTTCCCGGCCACAACTCGCCTGGGAGGGTCTTTCTTTGCCACATGAGGCAATTGCAGCGTTGTGAATTGCCCATCCGGGCAATGGCGTTCATGGTGACCGGCGCTCAGAATGAGCAGGTCGTGAGCCCTGAAACCGGTATCAGGACGGATTCCGTGCGATGACTCCTGTCCAGCATTCCCATCCGCGGCAGGCCGACTCCTTGCCGGGTGAAGGGAATCGGCGCCACGGCCTCGAATTCCCACGGATGCAGGGCCAGGACGGGCCGGCGACGGCCCGTCCGTCCGCGACGACGTCGCACGTGGCGGGACCGTGCCCGGCGCCCGGGCTGTGGGCCTGCGTCCGTCTTGTCCGGCGGGGGTCACGGGCGTACGTATGGCGTACGGATGAGGCATCGCACGAGGTCGGAGGTCCGCACCCGACGGGTGTGGACTACACCGGAGGAAAGCGGCCGGAACAGCGGTATGCTCTCGGCCTCGAAACACAGAAATTGCCGCCAGGCGTGCTCAGTTGAAGCACCTCGGCATCATCCCGCTCCCGTATACCTCGGGCCTTGGGCGGAATCCGTCCTTCAGTGGCGGCGAACCACCAGGAGAAATGATGGGCAGTGGTTTTGTAGCACGGCTCACGGCCAGACGTGACGCCACTGCCGAATCAATGCGCAATGCAATGACACTGCACGTGCCCGCCTATGCCGCACAGCCCTCGTCGCGGCATGCCGCCCTTCTTGAGGAAGTGCACGACACCTGGCGTCCCGTGCTGATGCGGTCCGCTCAGAACGAGCCGCTCACAGAGGCCGATCTCGAGCCGTACCGGGCGCTGGCGCGTAAGAGAGCCGCCAGTTCATTCGCGCTCAGGGACGTCCGCACCGGTTTCGAGGTTGCGCACACGACCGGGCTTCGTGAATGCCTCTCCACGATAGAGACCGGTGACGGCGACGAGCCCATAGCCTTCATCGCCTGGGGTGTACGGGAATTGCCCCGCGTCATGGGAGCGGTCGAAGGCGCGTACGTGGCGGCGTGCAGTGCGGCGAAAAGCCGTACCGAGGCCCGGGAGTTGCTGCTGGACCGACTGGTGACAGGGAAGGACGCACGCGACACGGCGGCTTCTGTCGGCATCGAACTGCCCAGCGGCTACCTGGTGTTGCTCTGCCGCCGGCGTTTCCACGAGAACGACTCAGCCCTACGCCGCAGCGCGCTTCAGGGCCAACTGGCGGCGGTCCCCGGTCTGTTGTGGCGTACCGATCCTGCCGTGGGCGGCCTGCTGATCCTGCTCCCGGTGCACATGAACGTCTCCGTGACGCGGGCGGTGGCGCGGGACCTGACGACGGCGATGGTCCAAGCCCTCGGGCAGCGCCTGAACATCGCCGAGGCCCACGCGGACAAGCTGGACGCGGTGCCGGCGGCGGTACGGGAGGCCCAGCAGGCGCTGACTCTCGTCACCGCGATGCCGGACGCCGAGAACCGTCCGTACAGCACCGACGAATTGCTGGTCGAACTCGCAGTGGCCCGGCAGCCGGCCCTCCGGGAGCGGCTCACCGGACTGCTGGCACCCTTGCAGCAGGGGACGGACCTGCGGCGGACGCTGGAGGCCCTGTTCGACTGCGGACTCGACCGGCAGAGAACCACGGCGGCGCTCCACATCCACCGAAGGTCCCTGACCTACCGGATCCAGCGCATCCGCGAGCTCACCGGCCTCGACCCCTCCACGGCCCACGGCATCCAGCTTCTGCGTGCCGCGCTGACCGCCAGCCGTCTGCCCGCCGCCTCGGGCGCCGCCCACGCCGACCCTGCGACCGGACTTCAAGCCGCGGCGGCCTCCGCCACGGGTCCACTCGGCAACTGAGCCTGCTCGGCGGTCAGTTCAGCCCCGGGAGCGCGCGTCCGGGGCCTTGGCGGCGTGAGTGCCTTCGACCCGTCCCCGCCTCACCGGGAGAGCACCCCATGCCCGAAGACCCGGCGTCCCCGTCGACGCCTTCCACGATTCCCTCGCAGACCGGCACCAGGCGCATTCCGTGGAGCGGCCTCCCGCAATCCGTCTCGACCGGGATCGAGAACGTCCTCGGAGGCACCGTTACCTCGGCCGTCAGCCAGGGAGGGGGCTTCTCCGACGGCCTCGCCGTCCGGCTCCAACTGGCCGACGGGCGACGAGCGTTCGCCAAGGCCGTCGACGCGGCGACCGCTCCGGCAGTGGGCGCGTTCCACCGTCGCGAGATCGCGGTGGCCGGGCGACTGCCCTCCGGGGTGCCCGCGCCGCGACTGCTGGGGTCCTTCGACGACGGCGACTGGGTGGCGCTGGTCTTCGAGGAGATCGAGGGGACGCTGCCCGTACAGCCGTGGCGTGAGGACGAATTGGAGCGGGTGCTCGACGCGGTCACCGACGTCGCGGACCGGCTGACCCCCGCTCCCGAACTCGGCCTCTCCGAAGCCGCACCCCGGCTGGGCGGTTGGGGGCGGCTGTCGCAGCAGCCGGGGGGAATGGCGAAGCTGAGCGCGTCGGCTCCCCGAGCCGCCCGCGACCTCGAGTTCCACCTCACTCTGGAGTCGCAGCTCGATGAGGCGATCGCCGGTGAAACGCTGTCCCACGGCGACCTGTATCCCTTCAACATCCTGCTCACCAAGGACCGTGCCGTCCTGGTCGACTGGCCTCATGCCTGGACCGGGCCACGTCACGCCGATCTGGTGATGCTGCTCGGCAGCGTGGCGCTCAGCGGCATCGACCCTGAACCCTTCGCGGCACGCCACCCGTTGCTGACCGGCGTCGAGCCCGAAGCGGTGGACGTGCTCATCTCGGCACAGGCGGGTTTCCTCCTCGCCGCGGCCTGCTCGGCGGAGTCCACCGCGGATCAGCCCCTGGTGGACATGATGACCGGACTCGGACTGGCCTCTCTGGACTGGCTCTTCACCCGGAGACGGGCAGCACGCCGGAGCGTCTGACGTACGAACAGGCCCTGGTCGCACGCCACTTGAGGACAAGCGGATGCCTCCGAGCCGCGAGAAGATCCGCGCGCCGGCCCGAGTCCGTCTGCCGAGATTTCTGTCTCCGGTCGTCAGAGGCTGGCGAGCAGGTCATCGAGAGGACCGGGTATGCGGTCGTGGTCGAGGGCCTCGACGAGGACGCGGCCGTAGTGAATCTTGCGCCCCTTCTTCGTGCCGAGGAAGCGCCGCAGCTGCTGCTGTGAGGTACGGCCCCGCTGTGCGGGCTGGCGCAGGAAGGTCTGCAGGGCGCGCTGGTCCCCCTCGGCCCGGACGAGCTCCTCCACCCGCGTCACGCCCAACGCGCGGATCAGCTCGTCCTCCAGATCCGCCGCGCAGACGAAGAACTCTTGCTCTGCTGCACCGGCACGCTCCAAGCCGCGGGTGTAGAAGCCGCGTTCCGCCTCGTCGCACAGTCCCGTGAGGCGGAGGCCCAGGCCGGGTGGCCCGAGGAGGCGGGCGAAGCGCGCGACGCTCATGGCACCTCCCATCGGCAGGACGCAGACTCCTTCGGCTGCCAGGTCCCGGCCTCGGCTCGCTGCGAGCGCGTCGACTGCCGCGACGTCGCTCAGCCCTTCGAGTAGGACGGCGGTCCGGACGGAAAGCTGCGCCGCCAGCTCGCGCGCGCGGTCGCCGGGGCCACCGGCCGCCCACGCGATGACCGCTTCCCGGAAAGACCCCATGTCAGCCATGAGCCGAGTCTCCGCTCTTCCCGGCCTCCGCGGTAGGGAATTTGCGCCTGCGCGGCCGGACTCAGCGGAGACTGAGTCGGCCCTTCGTCCGTGGTCCTTGCAGGTGCCCCCGGCAGGATTCCAACCGGCGCACATGGCTCCGGAGCTACGCTGACCGGGCGCGCCGCGCGAAGCGCGCCGAGAAGGGGGTGGGCGCGATGGACCGAGTCGACACGATCGTCGTGGGCGCGGGTGTCGCAGGATTGACTGCGGCACGACTGCTTTCCCGGAGCGGCCGGCGGGTCGTCCTGCTCGAAGCTCGCGATCGCATCGGCGGACGTGTGTGGAGCGACCGGGAGGGCGGCGTCACCACCGATCTCGGCGCGTCCTGGATCCATGGGATCAACGACAGCCCGGTCGCCGCAGCGGCAGCCGCATTCGGGCTGCGGACCGCGGAGTTCACGGTCGGCGGGTACCAGCCGTACAGCCGGCCCATCGCCTACTACGGCCCCTCGGGCGTTCGTCTCACCGACGACGAAGTGGAACGCTTCGTGGCCGACATCGACGCGGTGGACGCCGAGCTCGCCCGCGTCGTTGCCGCCATCGCGCCGGGGCGCTCGTACGGTGAGGCGGTCGAGACGGCCCTGGTCGCCCAGGGCTGGGAGGCGGAACGCGCCGAGCGCGTGCGGGAGTACCTGCGCCATCGAACCGAGGAGCAGTACGGCGTCTGGATTGACGACCTCGACGCGCACGGCCTCGACGACGACTCGATCGACGGCGACGAGGTCGTCTTCCCCGACGGCTACGACGCCCTCGCGACGCACCTCGCGACGGGACTCGACGTTCGCCTTGAACACGTCGTCACCTCGGTGCGGTGGTCGTCCGACGGAGTCGAAGTCACCACCGATCACGGCGTGTTCACGGCGAACCGTGTCGTGGTCACCGTCCCGGTCGGAGTGCTGAAGTCCGCCGAGTTCGTCATCGAGCCCCCGCTGCCCGAAGCGGTGGCCGGTGCGATGGCACGCCTCGAGATGAACGCCTTCGAGAAGGTCTTCCTCAGTTTCCGCTCGAAGTTCTGGGACGACGAGGTGTACGCCATCCGTCAGCAAGGACCGAGCGGGGCCTGGTGGCACTCCTGGTATGACCTCACCGCGGTGCATGGCGTGCCGACGCTCCTCACGTTCGCCGCCGGTCCGGCCGCGCAGGAGACGCGAGGATGGAAGCAGGAGAAGATCGTCGACTCGGTCCTCCGCGAACTGCGCCGGCTCTACGGCGACCACGTCGAGGACCCCACCTCTGTGCACGTGACCTCGTGGCAGGACGACCCCTACTCGCGAGGGTCGTACGCGTACATGACCGTGGGATCGGCGCCCGAAGACCACGACCTTCTCGCCACCCCCGTGGGCGGGGTGCTCCATCTCGCGGGCGAGGCGACGTGGACCGACGACCCGGCGACGGTCAACGCGGCGCTCCGCTCCGGCCACCGCGCCGCGTCCGACGTCCTCGGCCGTCCCGTCCCGATCGAGGACGCCTGGGCCGCCGACTGAGGGCGTTCCGCCGATCTCCCGCGACCCCGATGCAGCCGAAGCCGATCAGAGCACCGGTCTCCGCGCCATACGGCGAAGAAGCCGTCTTCCTGTGAGGAAGCCACCTACACCGATTGGAGTGCACGCGCACCATGCCTGCTCAGCAGAGCGAAGAGCCGGAAGGCAAAAAGGACATCGAGCCTGTCAGTACGAACGCTCCGCCGGGCTCGGTGTCCAATGTCTTCTCAACCTTCACCTTCCTCATCATCGCAGTCGCAGTGATCGCACTGATATTTCCGCTCCACTACGAAGCCATTGACTGCGGACCGCTCATCGCCCCGGACGGTGACCCCCATGATTCTCTGGTTCAGCTGTGCAACACCAGGCGAACGCAACAGATCTCATGGGTCGGCCTCGCATTGGCCGGCGCCGTAACTACGACGATCATTGCGTTCCTCACCCGGCGTGAAAGGCCACCGGCCTACTGGAAGGACTAGAAGGGCGGCCGACTCCTCGGGCGTCCCCCGGTCCGGATGGTCTCTACCCGCCGCACGAACTCCCGCCCGGACTTGGCGCTGGTCATCACGTGCATACCGCGAGGACGGGTAGCAGGGCTTCATCAGGTCGAGCCCTTAGGAATTGATCAACGCTCCGGCCAGTCCAAGCGAGCAAGATCGCATGGGCCTCCGGAGACATGCGCATTCGAGGTCGGTGGAGCCGGCCCGCCCCGCTGGCGCCTTGCTCTCTTCTGGCTCGCCTCCGCGCGCGGTCGCGGTCGACCGGGTCGCGCCCGACGAGGCAGGTGCGCGACCCGAGCCGGGCCGCCCTTCCCACGCCGGCATCGCAACGACGACTCGATGCAGCCGTCGCACCGCTTCCAGTGCATCACCCCTCTGACCAGCATCGAAGGGCCGTCCATCTCTTCTCGTGGACGGCCCTTCGAGCGTGTGGGCGGCCTGCCGGTCTGCAAGGGGCGGGACCCGTCCGGCGGACTGCCGGGCGGGCCCCATGCGAGTCAGGCATCCCGTGCCAGCGCACCATCCACTACCCAGCCGAGTGGATGCAGTTCCGGGTCGTCCGAGGCAGGGGCCGGAGGTTCTCCTCCCGCCTTGTTGAAGGCGGTGAGTGCATCGATGAGCGCCAGTCGCTGCGTCGAGCCGAGTCGGGCGACGATCTCGGCGATCTCGGCGCGGCGCCGGGCGGTGACGTCCTCGACGGTGCGACGGCCTTCCTCGGTGAGTCGCAGCAGGGTCTCGCGGCGGTTGTCAGGGTTGGTCTGTCTGTCGGCGAGGCCTGCGGCGATGAGCCTGTCGACCATGCGCATGGCCGTCGACGGTGCCACTTGGAGCAAGTCGGCGAGCGCGACCAACTTGGTGGCTCCTCGCGTGGACAGCACGATCAACATGCGGAACTGAGGGAGTGTCACCCGCTCCTCAACTGCGGCGAGGGAGCGGGCGGAGACAGCCACCAGAAGGCGGGACGCGGTCAGGACCGCCCGGGTGACCGCATCCACGTCGTCGATGGTCCCCGCAGGGAACTTGCGCTCCGCCATGTGTCCTTTCTACCGCGCCGGAGCCGCTGCTATCTCACTCAACGGGAACAGATTTTCATTCCACATGATCGTGATAGCGAAGAAGGAGCATGGCCGCGTCGTCGTGGAGCGGTCCGGCGGCATGCCGCACCAGGTCTTCGCGGAGGCTCTCGAGGGCGCGGTCCGAGTCGGGCTCCTTGAGCAAGTCCGCACGGTCGCCGAGTGGATAAAAGGAGCCATTCGCATCCCGGGCCTCGGTGACGCCGTCGGTGTAGAGCAGCAGTTGTTCTCCAGGCGTGAAGCTCACCCGGTAGGGCTTCCTTCCTTCATCCCCGTAGGCGCCCAGCCCCAGAGGAAGGGCGTACGAAGGCGGTTCAGGAAAGTCGACGGTCCCGTCCTGATGTACAAGCATGGGCGCCGGATGACCACAATTGAGGAAGACGACCTCATCGTTTCCGATCTCTGCAAGAACAGCAGTGACGAACTTCTCCCCCTCCAACTCCCGGGCCACACTGCGCTCCAGCCGTTCTCCCACCACCATCAAGTCCGGCTCATCGTGGGCAGCCTCCCGGAACACGCCGAGCACAACGGCAGCGGTCTCCACCGCACCCAGCCCCTTGCCCTGTACATCCCCCACGATGACCCGGGCCCCGTGCGGCGAAGCCACTACTTCGTACAGATCACCGCCGATACGCGCCTCGGCGACCGCCGAGGTGTACGACACCGTTGCCTGCAGTGAGCCGGCAGTCCGCGGCACCGGCCGCAGCAACACCCTCTGGGCCACCTCCGCGATCGACCGAACGCTGGCCAGCTCCGCCTCTCGGCGGGAGCGCATCACGGCGGCTGCGATGCCTACACCGGTGACACCAGCAACCGACACCATCGCCGTGAATCCCCGACGCTCCTCGAAGAGGCCGTCGTACAAGCCGAGACCGATGCACAGCAGCATGGCCACAGTGCCGATCAGCGCCGTACGCCGCCATCCGCCGACCAGCCCGGAGAAAGCCGGACCGAGCGAGACCAGCGGTAGGAACCCCACGCCCGCCCCGGCGACGACATCCGCCGCGGCCACCACGGACATCACTGCCACCGGCATCCAAGACAGCACCGCGGAACCGGACGTTGGCCTCTCCACGGTCATGCGTCCTCCAGCGATGTCACAGCGCAGGCAAGCCGCCTGAGCACTTCCGACGCAGACTACGTTCGCCTTTAGACTATGCAAAGATCTCTCGAAGGCGGCGGCCTTCCCCCGGCCCTTTACGCAATAGAGACTGAGAGCCGATATATCCGCCTTCCGGAAGGCGCAGATGCCCGACGCACAGAGCACACCGAACCGGCCGCCTCTCCCCGTCGGGTGGCGGCGCTCCTTGGCACGGCTGCCGATCCTCCTCTTCGAGTGGCCAACGGCATGGGTCTTCGGCAACCGACTGCTCCTGCTGCACCACGTAGGCCGCGTCACGGGGCTCGACCGCCGAGTGGTTCTCGAAGTGGTGGAACGTGGTCCCGCCGACCGCAGTTGGACCGTCGCCTCGGGCTTCGGCCCCAAAGCGGCGTGGTACCGCAACCTGCAGGCAGACCCGAGAACGAGGGTTCAAGTGGGCAACCGCCACTACACCGTTACGGCACACTTCCTCTCGCCTGAGGACGGTGCCGAAATCATGGCGCACTACGGCCGACGGCACCCCCGGACCGCACGTCGCCTGTGCGCCTTCATGGGTCTTCCGGCGGAGGGCACCGATGCGGGATTCAGGACGGCGGGTCAGGTTATCCCTTTCATACGTCTGGACGTCGACGTCGAACCTCAGCTGCCATGACGCCAGAGAGCAGAGTCGCGCGGACAACCGAGTCTGCCGAAGGGCGCCCCGATCACCCTCGTCGCGGGACTGCTCAGGTGCAGTGGCGCAGCTCGCGTTCTGAACTCGACGTTCTCCGAGCCGGAGTTGCGTCACCGTCCGCCAAGTGGGCTGAGGAACTCGCGGATTGCAGCGTCTGTTGACGCGCCGTTGACGGACAGACAGGCGTAGCAAATGTCGGCCGTCGGTCACTGTGTGCAGGTGTGCGTGAGGGATGGTCTCTGCAGCGTGGTGGGCGTGAGCTGGGTCTGCGTCAGCATCGTGGGAGCCATGGAGCACGAGTGCCGGGCAGGTGACACCTTGCGTCAAAGTACCGTCGAGGGTGGCCCATTGGCGCAGGTCGTTGGCCAG
Source organism: Streptomyces albidus (ex Kaewkla and Franco 2022) (assembly GCF_013870515.1). Classification (GTDB taxonomy): domain Bacteria; phylum Actinomycetota; class Actinomycetes; order Streptomycetales; family Streptomycetaceae; genus Streptomyces; species Streptomyces albidus. The sequence goes on from NZ_JACBXA010000031.1 coordinate 19,342, forward strand.
TCCGGCGGATCGGTCCTCGTACGACGTGAGCGCGTCAAGCACGGTTCGCATGTAGCTCAGTCGCGCGCTGTCGGTGACGATCCAGTCGACCTGCTTTCGTCGCGCGCGACCGGCCAATGTGGATTCCTGTCGTACGAAGGCAGCTGCGGCAGCGCTCGGTCAGCGGTCAGCCAGAGTTGACAGCACCCAGGTGCCGCGCCGAGAGAGGAAGAGCGTTCTCGCGAGCGTTGGGACGTGCGGGTCGTAGTGCCAGGTGATCGCGGACTCGAGCACGGGCTCGGGTCTTCGTCCTGTCACGGCGGAGGAACTCCAGAGCCGGCGGTCCTACACCGGGCTGGACCGTCCATCGGGCACCTGTAATCTGTGCGCATGATCGTTCGAATCTGGCGGGGATGGACGACACCCGAGAACGCCGACACATACGAGTCGATCGTCAGCACGCGTGTGCTGCCCGCCATCGCCGAGCGTAAGCTCGCCGGCTACCACGGTGCCTACCTGCTTCGGCGTCCGCTAGACGGGGGTGAGGTCGAGTTCTCCACCATCATGCTGTTCGACTCGATCGACACCGTCCGGGAGTTCATCGGCCCGGACCCTGAGGTCGCGCACGTCCCGGCCGAGGCAAGGGCCGTCCTGGCACGGTTCGATGAGCGGTCCGCCCACTTCGAGACGCTGTTGACGCCGGAGGCCACACGTCCCGTGTGAGTGGTGCGGCGGTCCGGGTGGGGTGTTGATCGCCTTGATCACCCTCAGGCTGCGTGAGCTTCAGGGCGTTCGACGAGTTGACCCTGTTCGAAGCGGGTTCCGGCTCGGACGAGGGCGACGAGGGGGGCGTTCACGGCTCGCCAGCGGGCCTGGGCGGACTCGACGAGCTTGAACACCATCGCCAGGGCGGCGGCGCGGGAGCCGGCCCCCTTGGTGACCTTGGTCCGGTGTCGGACAGTGGCGAAGGTCGACTCGATCGGGTTCGTCGTCCGCAGGTGGATCCAGTGCTCGGCGGGGAAGTCGCAGAAGGCCAGCAGTTCGGCCTCGTCATCGACGATTTTCTTGACGGCCTTGGGGAACTTCGCGCCGTACTGTTTGGTGAACGCGGCGACGGCCTCGGCCGCGCTCCTTGTCTTCGGCGTTGTAGATGTCCTGGCCTTCTTCGCCGCGGGCTGGGCCGACTTCGGGAGGCTGTCGAGACAGTCGTCCGTTTTGTGACCCAGCACCATTGGTGGCGGGTTTCGGGGAAGACCTCGTTCAACACGTTCCACAAGCCGAGGGCACCGTCACCGACAGCGAGGACGGTTGACGCGCGGAGCCTTGACCTCGAGCGTCCAGGCCGCGGTGGTCACCTTCCGGGGCCGTTACGGACCACCAGTCGACGTCCGCTCTCGTCCCGGTGGTCGGCCAACTGGGCTATGTGGGTGTTGACTTCGACCTCAGCGCGGCGACCAGCATCCGCCTCGCACCTTCCCGGACGATCTCGTCGATCAGGGAGCCGCTCGGGGTGGAGCCATCGGCGTTGACTACGCTCAGCACGGGCGTGCCTCCGACCCGCGCGCGGGTACATTCGCCGGATAGTTGTGCCTTCGTAGTCTGTCGAGCGCACCCGAGGAAGCTGAAGGGATGCACCGCCGGGGTTCGCTCTCTGGTGACGTGCCAAGGAGTACCGCTTCTGCTTCTCCGGGACCTGCAAGGAAGGGTGTTGCCGCCTCGTTCTGCTCAGTCTCGAGCCGAATCCTTGCCGCCGCGTGGTGGAGCCGACATGTTCGTATCCAGGCAGTCTTCTGTGCGTCTTGATTGCCGGAGTCCGTGGCGAGCGTCTAATCGCTGACCTCGTCACTGAGGTACTCCTCGTATGCCGGTGCGCTGAGCAGTTCGCCGAGATGGGACACACGAACCTTGATCAGCCAGCCCTTGCCGTAGCAGTCGACGTTGACCTTCACCGGGCGATCTGGAGCTCCTCGTTGAGGCCTGTCACCGTGCCCCCACCGGCGTGTAGAACTCGATCACCCTGGACTTGGACTCGATCGATCCGGCCGACTCCCACTTCAAAGCTCGCGCCCTTCGGCGGCAGCTCGATGTGCACGGTGTGACCGAGCACCGCTTGTGCGAAATCCGTGATGCCGATCGTCGCCTCGTTGCTCGCGAGCTGGATCCACTGGTGATCCGGCGTGTACCTACGGTCCCCAGGGGCGATCGCCATGACGCACTTGCCCTCTCTGCTTCCGGCGAGATCACTTCAGCCCGGTGACTGATCACTGTTGGACGTCCAACAGTGACAGCACCGCGCCCGTTACTCGAGCGACAAAAGCGCCGTGAGCCGCGTGTTCACGAGACTGCGAGACGGGTTGAGGGTGAGCCGATCAGTGCACGTCGTTCAATTCTTCGAACTTCACAAGGCCCGTGTCCTCCAGAACCGTGATGTGATCGAGGACGACGGCATTGGCCCTGGTCGCCAGCGACCGGACGATCGCGTTGCGCGTCTGATCACGTACCAGGCCGATGAGACCGAAGACCACGCCGTGCTGCCTTCGCAGATGATTGACCAGGACCTGGTCGAACTCCTTGCCCTGCGCCTTCTCCATGTCGCTCAAGTACTCCTGCTGGGAGCCCGTCGTCTGGGCGGGAAGCGTGACCCCCATCGCGCGGCCGGCTTCACGGCTCGCTTGTACAACTCGGTGTGCCCATCAACTAGATGGTCACCTGCGACGCGTACCGACTTCGTCGTGCCCCGTTCCTGAGCTGACCGGCCAGCAGGCCCCACAAGCCTGCGGACCGCACCTTCCGTATGCAGTCACGGCCCATCGGGGTCAGCGGCCCGTATTTCGTCGTCCAAGTCCCCTTGCCGTCGTCCTGCCATCCGGATCGTGCCTTCGCGATGTTGCGGTTCCCCGAGAACCAAGGTGTGGGTACCAACAGCGCAGCAAGCGTTGCTACGAGCACGAGCACGAGCACGAGCACGAGGACGAGCACGAGGACGAGCACGAGGACGACCAAAGCTGTGCGATCGTCCGCCCGTTTACCGTGACGGACCGCATCCGTCCTCCTCTCCCCAACAGTGTCGCGATGCGTAAGTGACGCTAGTGAGGTGGGCGATCATGGGGCTGGGGGTTCATCCAGACCCGACAAAGACCGCTTCTGCAGCCCTCATGGCTGCTCGTCGGATGTCGGTCGATCGGACCACTGCACGATCACTGTCACGCCCAGAGACTGCGCCGACGCTGGACTCGGGACGGCACGCCACGCAGCGGTCCCGTCCAGTGCTGCCCACTCGAGTTCACGGGTCGTAGTCGCCCGGCCGGTACCTCTACCCGAAAATGCGGTGACGCATCGTGACAGCGTTTCGAGCCTCCCGGACCGGTTCGCTGACGCTGGTGATACGAAGTCGCCCTCCAGCCGCCCTCAAACCATCTTGCAGGCCGGCGATCCCGTACAGCGCGTCCCCGTCGCACCGTGTCACGTCCGCCATGTCCAGGCAGATGCTTCGGGAATTGTGACGGAGGCAGTACATGATGTAGTCACGAAGCGTGTACATCGTGTGAACGTCGAGCTCTCCACGCAGGAACAACGTGCTCTCGTCGCCATACCCGCCTGCTGACAGGTCGATGACGAGGTCCGAATGGATCTCGTGCGAGCGCTCCACGGTGACTGGCCCTTCTGCGACAAGGCACTGGTGCTCGTATCCGGAGGCTGTTGGCTCCTACCGCTAAGGGTAGGGCTTGCCCGGAATTCGGCACGGGGCTCCGTAGCAACCCGCTACGGCAAGAGCAGAGTCCAGCCGACGCCCTTGCACACCTGCCCCGGGTCACCGGGCATCGACCGTAATGCCGCGTGGCTTCACAACAAGCCGCTCACGGCCCGCGGGTACACCTGCTGCCCGCGCTGCCCCTCACCTAGAGTGACGTGAACACCGACAAACTTCTCATTCATGTGAGAGCTTCCTGACGATGAACCCGCAGCCCGGCAGTGTCGCTTTGTTCCTCCTGCCATACGTGGCCATAGGGCTGGCTGTCGCGGCGGACTTGGCCGCCGGTCCTGCTCTGGGGTTGCTCCCGCTACTCGCGTTGGGCCCGGCGTTCGCAAGTCTGAAAGGCGGACTGCCGCACGCTGCGTGCGTGGGTCTGGTCGCATTGGGTCTCTCCGTGCTGCTCAGCCTGTACGACAACCTCTTCGGTACGGCTCGCGGCGTCACGGCCTTGGTCGCCGTCCTGGGTACGAGCGTCGCAAGTCTTGTGGCGACGCGCTTGCGGCAGCGTCAGCAGAGGGAGCTGGTCCGTGCCCGCACGGTCGCCGAAGTGGCCCAGCAAGTCCTGCTCCCCAAGGTGCCCGGGACTCTCAACGGCCTTCAGATCGCGGTTTCCTACAGCTCGGCGACCAGGGACACCCAGATCGGAGGAGACTTCTACGAAGCCGTCCACTCTCCCGTCGGCGTACGAGCCGTCGTGGGCGATGTCCAAGGCAAGGGCCTCAATGCCGTCGAGAGGGCAGCCGTGGTCCTCGGCGCGTATCGGGTGGCCGCCTACGACGAAGCAACGCTGGCTGATGTAGGCAGCTGTCTCGAACGGGCAGCGGGAAGACGCCTCTCCGACGAAGCCTTCGCGACAGTCATCCTCGCCGAAGTGAGCGACAACGGAGGCGTTACGCTCATCAACTACGGACATCCGCCACCACTGATCGTACGCAGTGACGGCACCGCCTCCTTCGCAGAACCGACCGAACCGGCCCTCCCACTCGGCCTCACCGAATTCGGAGGTGGCCGCCCTCCCGTGTACCGAGCTGCCCTCGATCCCGGAGACCAGATGCTGCTCTACACCGACGGCACGACAGAAGCACGGAACCGTGCGGGAGAGTTCTACCCGCTGGCCGAGCGCACCCACCTCCTGAGGGCACTCGATGCTCACGCTGCGCTCGAAGGCCTGCGAAGTGACGTGGTAGCACACACCGGCGGCCCGTTGGCTGACGACGCCGCCTTGCTGCTGCTGCGGCGGCGCTGACCCCCGAAACCGTGTGCGTTTCACTGCACCGCCCATGCATCAGTGCAGGTCACAGCTCATCCGCGAAACCAGCGGTGTGCGAGCAGCCAACTGCCTCAACGCGCCTCATGGTCAGGGCACTGGCCCCCACAATGAAGGCGGATGAGCTGGGCGAAGTCACCGGACAAGACGCTGTCGATCCGGAGTCCAAGGAGTTTTCGCAGGTCAGAGTGTTGGATGATGGAGTGTCAGCCGCTCTGGCCCACGAATAGCCCACGGGTCAGAAATGAATACACCTAGTCTGCCAAGGCACTATCACTATCGGAGCGTTCCCCTCCAGGTGATCAGGTGTTCTGCACGCTGACGGATTGCGGGCGCCAGGACGGGCGGCCCGGACAGAACCCTTGATACTCCCGTGCCAGAAGCCGCCCCTCGCCTCGTGGCTTCCGGGTTCTCACCGGGCACCTTGTCCGCCAGACCTCCAGCGCGGCCAGTAGCCGGTCACGTCGCTCTCGCGGTCCAGCAGGTGACGCCGGGATCAGTATCCGAGGGCGCGCTCGATGTCCGCCACGGCCGCGATCACCCGCGGGACGAAGGTGCGCAATTCGTCCTCGCCGACAACCACGTTCGGTACGGCCAGATCGATCGCGTACTGAACACGCCCGTCCGGTTGCTTGACCGGCGCTGCAACGGCGGAGACCACAGCTTCGTGTTCACCCAGGTTGAGCGCGTAACCCCGCTGCCGGACGGCGTCCAGCTCGCGCAGGTAGTCCTCGGCGTTGGTGATCGTGCGGTCAGTGCTCACCGGGTAGTCGAGATTCGCCGCGAGCGCGGCCCGTTCCGTCTCCGGCAAGTACGCGACGACCGCCTTGCCCATGGCCGTGCAGTGCAGCGGTGCGGGTATACCGATCTGCGAGTACATCTGGACCGGCGAACGTCCCGCGTACTTGTCCACGTAGATCACCGTGCGGTTCTCGAAATAGCCGAGATGCACCGTCTGGCCGGTCTGCGCGTTGAGCCCGCGCAGGACCGGTGCAGCCACCTCGCGGACGTCCATTGCCGCCACAACGCGATAGGCGACCTGCAGCAACTGGCTTCCCACGTGGTATCTGCCCGTCTCGTCGCGCCTGGCGAAACCTTCCTCGGCCAGGAGCTGGAGCAGTCGCACGGCTGTGGAGAGGCTGACGCCGTGGGACTGCGCGATGCGGCTCGCTGTAGCCGGCTCGTCGGACAGTGCGGCGAGGACTCTCAGCCCGCGCCGGAGGCTCTCACTCATGCACCCGTACTCCTCGCTCTCCTGGACGGCATTAGCCGACTCCCTTGACGACACGAAGACACCCGAACTAGCTTCGCGTCACTATACGCAAGGTACTTGCAAAATATGCAAGTGATCGTTGGTTCGGTACCGCCCCAGCGTGTTCGTGAGTCGGCGTGGAGGAATGAGTTGGCACAGCCCGGATCGTTCGCAGCTCTCGGTGAATGCACCATGTGCGGCCACAAGCAGGACATGGCGTTCCCGGACTACTGCGCGCACTGCGGCGGCTCGGTCGTACTCTCTCCCACTGGGCACCCCTTGCCGGACACCACGAACCTGCCGGGTATGTGGCGCTACACGGGCCGGTTGCCGGTCACACCGGACACCGCGTGGCTGAGCATGGGGGAAGGCGACAGCCCCCTCGTTTCGGCAGCCGGCGCGGCCGACTGGTGCGGCGTCGAGCACCTGCTCTTCAAGCTCGACCACCTCAATCCGTCGGGATCGTTCAAGGACAGGGCGACCGCCGTGGGGATGGCACAGGCCGTGCGGCAGCGAGCCAGCGCCGTCGTGTGTGCCTCGAGTGGCAACGCGGCGGGTTCGACAGCGGCGTACGCCGCCAGAGCGGGCCTGCCCGCGGTGGTACTGACGCCCGAGGCGGTGCCTCCGGGCAAAGCCGCTGTCGCCCGTGCGCACGGTGCGACGGTGCTGCGAGTACGCGGGGACTACAGCAACACCTTCCGCACGGCACGGGAACTGGCCGGTCGCTTCGGGTGGATCAATCTCACCACCACCTTCGTCAATCCTGTCGCCGTCGCCGGTCTGAAGAGTGCTGGTTACGAACTGGCAAGCCAGCTTGCCGAGCCGCCGGACTGGATCGTGGTGCCGGTCGGTGCGGGCCCGCTCGTGCACGGCATCGTGACCGCGTACCGGGAGCTGCACGACTCGGGAGAGGTCTCGGCGGTGCCGCGGATCCTCGGGGTTCAGGCCGAAGGTTGTGCGCCGGTCGCGGAGGCTTTCGCCCGCGGTGCGGCCGAAGTCGCCCCGTGGCAGAACGTGCGGACTCAGATCTCGGCGATATCCGATCCGTTGCGCGGTTATCCGTCCGACGGCACCTACACCTTGCGGCTGGTGCGCGAAACGGGGGGAGCCATGGCGACGGTCGCCGATGCCGGGGCCGATGAAGCCGCGAACCAGCTCGCGTACCGGGAAGGACTGCTCATCGAATCCGGCGCCGCAGCCGGCCTGGCAGCGGTCCGGACCCTGCGCGAGCGCGGAGCGATCCGCAGGAACGAGAGCGTCGTCTGCATGCTCACCGGGCACGGCATCAAGACGTTGTCCACCGAGGTCGAACCAGGTCCAGTGATCACCGGCACCGACGAAGCGGTGGGCCGGCTCCGGGCGCACACCGCGCTGGCGGAAGGAATGGCGGTGTGAACCGGAACCGGGTGCTGCTGCACGGCGGCGAGGTCGTCGACGGAACAGGCGCCGAACGCCGCAGGGCCGACGTGCTGGTGGAGGACGGCCGGATCAGTGCCGTCGCCGACCTCGGGTACGACATCGACGCCCCCGTCATGGATGTCTCTGGATCAGTCGTCTTTCCGGGTTTCATCGACGTCCACGCCCATGACGACTTGGCGCTGCTCCGGCCGGGCGGGGTGGATCCGAAGATCATGCAGGGCGTGACCGTGGACGTGATCGGCAACTGCGGGCACGGTTGCGCGCCGGTCGCCACCGATCCGCGGATGCAGGCGTCCTATTCCGGGCCGGTTCTCGGCCGCTTTCCTGAGACCGTCCCCTGGAAGAGCTTCCCGGAGTATCTGGACCAGCTGAGCGCGACCGGGCTGCGCACGAACGCCGTGGCGCTGGTGCCGCACGGAGCACTGCGTGCTTCGATCTCCGGTTACGCCCGCAGACCGCTGGACGCCCGCGAACTCGCCCGCGCCACGCGTGATCTGGACGAGGCACTGGATCGGGGTGCGGCCGGCCTTTCTCTGGGGCTGATGTACGCACCCGGCGATGTGGCCGACCACGCCGAGCTGGTGGCGTTGGCGCGCGTCGTCGCCGCCCGCGACCGGGTTCTCGCGGCGCACATCCGCAGCGAAGGCGACGACATCATCGACTCCCTGCGGGAACTGCTCGACATCGCACGACGCAGCGGGGTCCGGGTGCAGCTGAGTCACCTCAAAGTGGTGTCGCCGCGCAACAGGGGGCGTATGCCGGAGATCCTGGCCGTGCTCGACGCCGCGCGGTCCGAGGGGATCGACATCACCGCCGACGTCTATCCGTACACGGCAGGCAGTACGACCGCCGCGGCCTTGTTCCCGAACTGGACGCTCGCGGACGGTGTGCCGGGCCTCCTCACCTCGCTGGAGACACCGTCGGAACGGGCCAGGATCGTGGCGAGTATGTACCGGCCGTGGCAGCAGCAGGAGAACAATTTCGGGGCGCTGGGCGCGGGCGGCATCCTGCTGGCCGGCTTCCGGCAACCCGGCAACGAACGCTACGAGGGTGCCCGGTTGTCCGATGTGGCGGACGAACGCGGTCTCGACGCCGCGGAGTGCCTCTGCCAGCTCATGACCGACGAGCGCGGCGAACTCACCGTCGTCATGTTCCAGATGGACGAAGCCGATGTCACGACGGCACTGTCCTGGCCGTGGTCCCTGATCGGGTCGGACGGCCTTCCCGTCCAATCGCCGTACACCCATCCACGCATGTACGGCACCTTTGCCCGAGTACTTTCCGAATACGTCCGCAAGCGCGGGTTGCTCACCATCGAGGAAGCGACCCGACGAATGACCACGCTGCCCGCCGAGCGCTTCCGGATCCCCGGAAGAGGCGTCATCCGAGCAGGTGCCGCCGCCGATCTGGTCGTCGCCAGTCCTGAACGAATCGAGGATCACGCGACATTCGCAGCTCCGCGCCGCTACCCGGAACACGTCCGTGCCGTATTGGTCAACGGCGAATTCGCGACGCGGGACGGGGCCGCCACCGAAAGCACGGCGGGTGCTCTGCTGCCGATCGAGAGAAGTACCGCCTGAGGAACAGAAGGTTCACCCATGAATAAGATCGCCGAATCCAGCTCCATATACCTGTTCGCCTTCCTCGGCTCGCTGGTGCTCATGCTTGCATTGGGCATTTGGGTCGCCCGCCGCAACCGCACCGGGGAGGATTTCCTCCTTGCCGGACGGAAACTCACCATTCCGTTCGTCACCGGAAGCGCACTGGCCACGTTGGTCGGCACCGGGTCCAGCCTCGGTGCGGTGAGCCTGTCGTACACGAACGGCTGGGCGGGCGCGCTGTACGGGATGGGCGGCGCGGTAGGAATCTTCCTGCTGCTCTGGCTGTTCGCCGACGTTCGCGAGCACGGCTTCATGACGTTCCCGGAAGAGATGAGCTACTACTACGGGGCGAACCGGATCATCAAAGGCGCGGTCGCAGTGGTCCTGTTCCTCGCCACGGTCGGCTGGCTCGGCGCGCACATTCTCGGCGGGGCACTGTACCTTTCCTTCCTCACCGATATGGACATGGCACTCGCCAAGGTCGTGGTCGCAGTCGGTTTCGGCCTGTACACCGTGATCGGTGGTTATTGGGCGGTCGTGGTCACCGACATGGTCCAGGGCACCATCCTGTTTCTCGGATTCTCCACGATCGCCGTACTGGCAATGGTCAAGGCCGGCGGCTTCGACACCATCAACGAAAAGGCGCCCGCCGAGGCGACATCCTTCCTCGGTGTCGAGACGCTCGGCACCATCCCGGCGATCTCGATGGCCGTGGTGATCGCGGTCGGTGTTCTCGCCACGCCTTCGCACAGGCAGCGGATCTACTCGGCGAACAGCACTCGGACAGCGCGCCGCAGCTTCGCGCTGGTCGGAGTGCTGTTCGCGGTATTCGCGATCACCCCGCCCATCGTCGGGCTCTCCGCGCAGACCCTACGTCCGGGGATGGACAATCCCGACCTGGCGTTCCCCGTTCTCGCCACCGAGGTCTTTCCCGTGTGGGTCGGCGCGCTGCTCCTCGTCTCCGGACTCTCGGCGACCATGTCGTCTGGGGACTCCGAAGCGCTCACCGGCGTGACGATCTTCCTTCGCGACATCAGCAAGCTTGTCACCGGGAAGATGCCGCAGGCCCACAACATGGTCACCTACTCCCGGATCGCCCTGGTCGCGGTGCTGCTCTTCGCATTGGGGGGCGCCCTGTTGGCGGAAACGATCATCGAGTACATCACGACGATGATCGCGACGGTGCTCACCGGTCTGCTGATCGCCGCGCTCCTCGGCAAGTTCTGGAGCCGGGCCACGTGGCAGGGCGGCCTCGCTGCGATCATCGGCGGCGCGGCTGCGGCGACCACCGTCAATCTCAGCGACTCCCTTACCGAGTACTGGGGCAACCCGGTGATCCCGTCGCTCGTCGTGGCACTGATCGTCGGCGTGCTGGTCAGCCTGGTGACTCCGCGCCGGAAGATCAGCGATGCGGAAGCGCTGCGGCTGCTCGCGGTCGAGCGGGCAGAACTCGACGTGGGAACGCAGTTGCGTGCCGGTGACGTCACACCGCCCGACCACACCGCCCCCGACAAGACCAACCCTGACCGTTCGTGAGAGCCCTCGCCGGCGTGCCGACGCGGCCGAGGCGTGAAAGGTGCATCGATCAACTCCGGGTGAAGTCGCGTCCTCCGCGACTGTGGACGAAGCGACTCCCCCTCACCAGGCAGAGTCGGCGACCTTCGAGGAGAGCGACACGGAGTACTGCTACGCGCTCCAGGACAAGGTGTGGGTCCACGGCCCCGGCAAGGACCACGACACCGTGTGCGTTTCACCGCACCGCCAAGGCATCAGTGCAGGTCACAACCCATCTCCGGAACAAGCAGCGAGCGAGCGGCCAAACTGCTCAGCGTCCTCATGGTCAGGGCATCGCTCCAGCAACGAAGATGCCTGACCTGTGAGAAGTCATCGGCCAAGAGGTCTCTGACGCCGAATGGCGTGCTGCTCCGGACGACAAGAGCAACGGTCAAGAGACCGTGTGCGTTTTGGCAGGCACAGGAAAGGTCCTGACCCGCATTTCTGCTGGTCAGGACCTTGATTCGGAGTACCCCCGGCAGGATTCGAACCTGCGCACACGGCTCCGGAGGCCGTTGCTCTATCCCCTGAGCTACGGGGGCTCGTCGCGCTGTCGCGGCGACAGGGTGAACAGTACCAGCTTGGAGGGCCTGCCCCGGAACCAGGTTTCGGGAGTCCCCGGCCCCGGCGGAGACCGTGCGGGGACTCGGCGGGGCGCTGGCCCGAGGATGCCCGCAGGGGTGGAAAAGGGCAAAAGCCGGACGCCGGGGGAGGGGTGTGCCTAGGCTTTGCGACGTGCCAGGTATGTCCGGCCGGGTCCTTGTCGTGGACGACGACAAGGTTGTCCGGCAGCTGATCAAGGTCAATCTCGAGCTGGAGGGCTTCGAGGTGGTGACCGCTGCCGATGGTGTCGAGTGTCTGGACGTCGTGCACGGTGTCCGGCCGGATCTCGTCACGCTCGACGTGGTGATGCCCCGCCTCGACGGCCTCCGTACGGCCGCACGCCTCCGGTCCGATCCGCGTACGCGCCACATCCCCGTCGCCATCGTCAGCGGACGTTCCCAACTGCACGGTGACGAGGGGCCGGAGCCCGAGGTGGACGCCCTGCTGGCGAAACCCTTCGAGCCCGCCGAACTCGTGCGCATGGTCCGGCAGTTGACGGGTGCCGAGCCCGAAGGGGAGGACTCCTCAGGGGAGTCGGACGAACCTGTGGTGTGGCCCGCCCGTCCCTGACGTCGCTGAGACGCAACACCGTTTTCCGGGCGCGCTCCTTTTTTACGAGGCGCCTTCAGGAATGCCGAAATCCCGCAGCGGCCCCCTTTCGTGCGTCCACCCTCGGGTGACTCCCGACGTGCCGCGTGTTGACGAATCCGAGCCCCGCCCGTGCATCCGCTCCCGACCCCGGAGAGAGCTGACACCAACTGTGATCAGCCATGACGTCACCGCAGTCGGCCACGGCCCTCTGCGAGGCGAAGCAGGAAACCGGTTCGCACTCACCCACCCCCTCTCCCATACGCTTGCCCTGTGACACCCGCCCAGCTCTCCCGCACCGTGCTGCACGCCGTGCGTCGCTCCTTCGAGAGCGGACGGCTCTGTGCGGTCCCCGGGGGCGCCGAACTCCCCGAGCGACCGGTGATCGAGTCACCGCCGCGGCGCGGGGACGGGGACTACGGAGTCAGCGTCGCCTTCCAGGTCGCCAAGGCAGCCGGGATGTCGCCGTACGACGTGGCGCGGGTGCTGCGGAGCGAACTCGAAGGGCAGGACGGGGTGCGGAGCGTGGAGGTCGCGGGGGCCGGGTTCCTCAACGTCACCCTCGACGACCCGGCCCGGGCCGCACTCGTCGCCGAGCTCGCGGATCCGGACGACGCCGAGTCGGACCACCAGCCGTACGACCACCGCCCGTACGACCACGAGCCGCGCTGCGACGAACCCGCCTCCGACATCGCCCGCTGGAGCGCCGCGACGGGCGACGCCCCTGCCTCACTTGCCGTACGGACGACGCAGTCCAGCCCCCTCTTCCACGTGCAGTACGCCTACGCGCGCACCCGCGCTCTGTCGCGGAACGCCCACGACCTGGGCTTCCGCAGCGACCCGTACGCCGGCAACGGTGCCGGCACCACAGGCGGGTCCCCCTACGGCACCCGCGCCCGCGCGCTGCTCGCGCTCCTCGCCGACCACCGGCGGATCAGCGAGCAGGGCGACTCCGGCCGCCAGGCCCGTCACCTCGTCGCAGTCGGCGACGCCTTCTTCGACTTCCACGACGACTGCTCGCCCCTGCCCAGCGGTGACGAGAAACCCGGGGCCGCCCACCGTGCCCGGCTGGCTCTCGTCGAAGCCACCGGGGCGGTGCTGGCAGGCGGCCTGTCCCAGCTCGGCGTGACCGCACCCGCCCACCTCTGAGACTCCGAGCCGGACCCGAGCCCTCTGAGCCCCGATGAGATCTCAGGACTCCACAGACTTCGCAAAGGACCGACGATCAACGTGAACCACCACAGCGAGAGCGAGGCCCGCGCATGAGCCGTTCCGCGCACCCCGCCGGGCCCCGGTACGCCGACGTGCTCCCCGAGGGGCACTACACCGCACCGCCCGCCGACCTCAACGAACTCCATCCCCGCGTCTGGCCCACCACGGCCGCACGCACCGCCACCGGCTCCGTCGAGATCGGCGGCCTCGACATCAGTGACCTGGCCGAGCAGTTCGGCACGGCGGTCTACGTGCTCGACGAGGCCGACTTCCGCGGCCGTTGCCGTGCCTGGCGTGATGCCTTCGGGCCGGACGCCGACGTCTTCTACGCGGGGAAGGCCTTCCTCTCCCGTGCCGTCGTGCGCTGGCTGACGGAGGAGGAGCTCAACCTCGACGTCTGCTCCGGCGGAGAACTGTCCATCGCACTCGCGGGCGGGATGCCTCCCGAGCGCATCGCGCTGCACGGCAACAACAAGTCCTCCGCCGAGATCGAGCAGGCCATCGAGGTCGGCGTCGGGCGCATCGTCGTGGACTCCTTCCAGGAGATCGTCCGCGTCGCGCACATCGCGGAGCGGCTGGGGAAGCGCCAGCCGGTGCAGATCCGCGTCACCGTGGGCGTCGAGGCGCACACCCACGAGTTCATCGCGACGGCCCACGAGGACCAGAAGTTCGGGCTCGCGCTCGCAGGGGGCCAGGCAGCCGAGGCCGTACGCCGCGTGCTGAAGCTGGACAGCCTGGAACTGATCGGCATCCACTCCCACATCGGCTCGCAGATCTTCGACACCTCGGGCTTCGAGGTCGCCGCACACCGCGTCGTCGGCCTGCTCGCGGACATCCGCGACGAGCACGGCCTGGAGCTTCCCGAGATCGACCTCGGCGGTGGCCTCGGCATCGCCTACACCCCCGAGGACGACCCCAGCGAACCGCACGCGATCGCCAAGTCGCTCCGCGAGATCGTCGGCCGGGAGTGCCGGGGAGCGGGCCTGTCCGTGCCCCGCCTCTCCGTCGAGCCGGGCCGCGCCATCGTCGGTCCTTCGGCCTGCACGGTCTACGAGGTGGGCACGGTCAAGCACCTGGAGGGCCTGCGCACGTACGTGAGCGTGGACGGCGGCATGTCGGACAACGTCCGCACCGCCCTCTACGACGCCGAGTACAGCGTCTCGCTCGTCTCCCGGACGTCGAGCGCCGAGCCCATGCTCTCCCGCGTGGTCGGGAAGCACTGCGAGAGCGGTGACATCGTCGTGAGGGACGCGTTCCTGCCGGCGGACGTCGCTCCGGGCGACCTGATCGCCGTTCCCGCGACTGGTGCGTACTGCCGGTCGATGGCGAACAACTACAACCACGCGCTGCGCCCGCCGGTCGTCGCCGTACGCGACGGGGAGGCGCGGGTGATCATCCGCAGGGAGACGGAAGAGGATCTCCTGCGACTGGATGTCGGTTAGCGAGATACACGTCCCACATATTGGAACGAGCGTGGATTCTCCGGACCGGTACGTGAGACTGACAGCACAGGTAATGACGAGAGGCGAGGTCGGATGATGCGTACGCGTCCACTGAAGGTGGCGCTGCTGGGCTGTGGGGTCGTCGGCTCAGAGGTGGCACGCATCATGACGACGCACGCGGACGATCTCGCCGCCCGCATCGGCGCCCCGATCGAGCTGGCGGGGGTCGCGGTGCGCCGCCCCGACCGGGTGCGGGAGGGCATCGACCCGAAGCTCGTCACCACCGACGCCGCCGCTCTGGCCCGGCGTGACGACGTGGACGTCGTCATCGAGGTCATCGGCGGCATCGAACCGGCTCGCACGCTGATCACCTCCGCCTTCGAGCACGGCGCCAGCGTCGTGACCGCCAACAAGGCGCTCCTCGCGGAGGACGGCCCGACCCTGCACGAGGCCGCCGAGAAGCAGGGCGGCGACCTCTACTACGAGGCGGCCGTCGCCGCGGCCATCCCGCTCGTACGGCCGCTGAGCGAGTCCCTCGCGGGGGACAAGGTCAACCGCGTCGTCGGCATCGTCAACGGCACGACGAACTTCATCCTCGACCGGATGGACTCCAGCGGCGCCGGCTACGGCGAGGCACTGGACGAGGCCACCGCGCTCGGTTACGCGGAGGCCGACCCGACCGCCGACGTCGAGGGCTTCGACGCCGCCGCCAAGGCCGCGATCCTCGCCGGGATCGCCTTCCACACCCGGGTCCGCCTGGACGACGTGTACCGCGAGGGGCTCACCGAGGTCAGCGCGGCCGACATCGCCTCGGCGAAACGCATGGGCTGCACCGTCAAACTCCTCGCCATCTGCGAGCGTGCGGCCGACGGCCGTTCGGTCACCGCGCGCGTGCACCCGGCGATGATCCCGTTGAGCCACCCGCTGGCCAACGTCCGCGAGGCCTACAACGCCGTCTTCGTCGAGTCCGACGCGGCCGGCCAGCTGATGTTCTACGGACCGGGCGCCGGCGGCGCACCGACCGCCTCCGCGGTGCTGGGCGACCTGGTGGCCGCCTGCCGCAACAAGCTCAGCGGCGCCAGAGGGCCGGGCGAGTCCGCGTACGCGCAGCTGCCCGTCTCGCCCATGGGCGAGGTGGTCACGCGCTATCACATCAGCCTCGACGTCGCCGACAAGCCAGGTGTGCTCGCCCAGGTCGCCACCACGTTCGCGGAGCACGGCGTCTCCATCGACACCGTCCGGCAGCAGGGCAAGGACGGCGACGCGTGGCTGGTCGTCGTCACCCACCGTGCGCCCGACGCGGCCCTGAGCGCGACCGTCGAGGCGCTGCGCAAGCTCGACACCGTGCGCGGCGTCGCCAGCATCATGCGGGTCGAAGGGGAATGAAGGGCACCGGCCCACAGGGGAGTTGGAGTCAAGGAAAGTGACCATCATGGAAAGCGCCGAATCCGCTGCATCCGCCGCATCGTCCGGTTCGTCCGCCGCCGCGCCCGCCACCAGCCGCCAGTGGCGCGGCATCATCGAGGAGTACCGCGACCGGCTGCCCGTCAGCCCGGAGACGACCGCCGTCAGCCTGCGCGAGGGCGGCACCCCGCTCGTACCGGCGCAGCTGCTCTCCGAACTCACCGGCTGCGACGTCCATCTCAAGGTCGAGGGCGCCAACCCCACGGGCTCCTTCAAGGACCGCGGCATGACGATGGCCATCACGCGCGCCAAGGAAGAGGGCGCCCAGGCCGTCATCTGCGCCTCCACGGGCAACACTTCGGCTTCGGCCGCCGCCTATGCCGTACGGGCGGGCATGGTCTGCGCCGTCCTGGTCCCGCAGGGCAAGATCGCGCTGGGCAAGATGGGCCAGGCGCTCGTCCACGGCGCGAAGATCCTCCAGGTCGAGGGCAACTTCGACGACTGCCTCACGCTCGCCCGCGGTCTGTCCGACAAGTACCCGGTCGCGCTGGTCAATTCGGTCAACCCGGACCGCATCCAGGGCCAGAAGACGGCTGCGTTCGAGATCGTCGACATGCTCGGAGACGCCCCCGACGTCCACGTGCTGCCCGTCGGCAACGCCGGCAACATCACGGCGTACTGGAAGGGTTACGGCGAATACGCGGCCGGCGGCCCCGCGACGCACACTCCGCGCATGTGGGGCTTCCAGGCCTCGGGTGCGGCACCCATCGTGCGCGGTGAGGCCGTGAAGGACCCGAGCACCATCGCCACCGCCATCCGGATCGGCAACCCCGCCTCCTGGGAGATGGCGGAACGCGCACGGGACGAGTCGGGCGGGTTCATCGATTCGGTGACGGACCGTCAGATCCTGCGCGCCTACAAGCTGTTGTCGTCGCGCGAGGGCGTCTTCGTCGAGCCGGCCTCCGCCGCATCGGTGGCCGGGCTGCTCCAGGCCGCGGAGCAGGGCAAGCTGGAGCCCGGGCTGCGCGTGGTGTGCACGGTCACCGGCAACGGCCTGAAGGACCCGGACTGGGCCGTCGCGGGCGCGCCGCCCCCCGTGACCGTCCCGATCGACGCGGACGCGGCAGCGCAACGGCTCGGCCTCGCCTGAAGGGTTCGCCGCCGCCGGACCGGGCAGAGATTCTGTCGACGGCCGGCGGCGCAGCCGGTCAGGAGAGCCGGATACGAAGCAGGTGGCGAGGGAGCGCGGGGCTGCTCACGACACGCATCGTGCGCCTCCCGTGCGCCCTGTGTCGCCACTGAACCTTCCTTCGATAAGCTTGCACAACCCCGAACCCCATGTACGTACTTCGGGGCCGCTCCGTCCTTCGGCGGAGACTTCGTCCCGGACCGCCAGATCCGGGGAAACACAGGGTCGGTGACCGGTCCGGCGTCTTCGCCGCGGTCCACGGGAAGTCGCGTCAACCAACCAAGGAGAGTCATCGGGAGATGGCCGGTCCCGCGTTCCGCGCCGCAGCTGTCCGCGTGCGCGTTCCCGCAACCAGCGCCAACCTCGGCCCGGGCTATGACGCACTGGGTCTCGCGCTGGGTCTCTACGACGACGTCGTCGTCCGGGTCGCCGATTCCGGTTTGCACGTCGACATCGCCGGCGAGGGCGCCGAAACGCTCCCGCGCGACGAGGATCATCTGCTCGTACGCTCCCTTCGCACCGCCTTCGACCTGCTCGGCGGTCAGCCGCGCGGCCTGGAGGTCGTCTGCGCCAACCGCATTCCGCACGGGCGGGGCCTCGGCTCCTCCTCCGCGGCGATCTGCGCGGGAATCGTTGCTGCCCGCGCGGTCACCACGGGCGGCGAGGCGAGGCTGGACGACGCGGCCATGCTGGAACTGGCCACCGAGATCGAGGGCCACCCCGACAACGTCGCCGCGTGTCTGCTCGGCGGCTTCACACTCGCCTGGATGGACGCGGGCGCCGCACGCGCGATCCGGATGGAGCCTTCGGATTCCGTCGTGCCGGTCGTCTTCGTACCGGCCAAGCCGCTGCTGACGGAGACCGCACGCGGGCTGTTGCCCCGTCATGTCCCGCACGTCGACGCGGCGTTCAACGCCGGCCGCGCCGCACTGCTCGTCGAGGCGCTGACCAGGCGTCCCGAACTGCTGCTTCCCGCCACGGAGGACCGGCTGCACCAGGAGTACCGGGCCCCCGCGATGAAGGAAAGCGTGGAATTGGTGAACCGACTGCGGGCCGACGGCGTCCCAGCAGTTGTTTCGGGTGCGGGCCCCACGGTGCTCGCGCTGCCCGAGGGGAACGGAGCCGCCGACAAGGTCTCCCGCCTCGCGGGAGAGCAGTGGACGGCGAACAGGCTGAGCCTCGACGACGCGGGTGCCAGCGTCCTGCCGCTGAAGGCGGACGGCGCGGCCCGCGACGCACCTCAGTGACCGCGCACGACTCGCCGGGCCCGGCCGGAGCCCGGGACAGGGCGACGATCCGGGAAAGGGGGAATGTTTGTTGGATCCAGTAGTGTTAACCTCAAGTCTGTACTCGCAGTCTCGTGGTCCACACGTGAAATCCTGTGGTGGCCCGTAGAGTGCAGTGCTTGTGTGATCCCCCAGGGCAGAGGCCCAGGGATCGCCTCTCCCTCCAGGAGCCTCCCACGCTGTTCTGCCTCGCTGAGCAGTTCCGAGCACGCTCTGGAGCCGACGTGCAGGACATCCCGTTCGCTTGTTGCACGTCGAACCATTGAATTGATCTCCCCGCCGCACATGTAGGCGGGACCCACCGCTTCGGCCAGGTCCGTCCGTACACAGGACCACCGCCGGACAGCACGACCGGTCGCCGAGCCAGAAGGCCGACGTCCGCTCCAGGGAAGGACCCTTAGTGAGCGACACCACCGATCTGATGGGCGTGAACGCCGCTCCCCCTGAGCCTGCCGGCTCGGGTGGTACCTCCTCCGGGGGTACGTCTGCGGACAATGCCGACGCGCCTGCTACGGACGCTTCTGCCGCGCCTGCCTCCGGTGCTGCGCCCAAGCGTCGGCGCTCCGGCACCGGGCTTGAGGGCATGGTTCTCGCCGAGCTCCAGCAGGTTGCCTCCGGCCTCGGCATCAAGGGCACCGCGCGGATGCGCAAGAGCCAGCTGATCGAGACCATCAAGGACCGGCAGTCGGGCGGCGGTTCGTCCGACGCCCCCGCCGCACGAAGCGACGACGGCGAGGCCGGCGACACCAAGCCGAAGCGCCGGGCGACCTCGAAGGCGCGCACCGGTGAGACCGGTGCGGACGGCCAGCAGGACGCCCAGATCGACATTCCCGGACAGCCCGCGAACGAGGAGAAGGCCGGCGGCGAGCGCCGCGGCCGCCGAGACTCCAACGGCAAGGCCGAGGCCGCCGCGGACGTCGCGGAGGGCAAGGCCGACGGCCGTCAGGACGGCTCGTCCGGCAAGGGCGAGGGCCGCGACGGCTCCCGCGGTGACAACCGCGGCGGCGACGGCCGGCAGCAGCAGGACCGTCCCTCCAAGCGTGACCGTCAGCGCGGCCGCGGCAAGGGCGGCGACGGCGGTGGCCAGAACCAGGGCGGCGGCCAGAACCAAGGCGGCGGCCAGAACCAGGGCGGTCAGAACCAGGGTGGCGGCCAGAACCAGGGCGGCGGCGGACGTCGCGACGACGACGACTT
>NZ_JACBXA010000310.1 GCF_013870515.1 Streptomyces albidus (ex Kaewkla and Franco 2022)
GCGTACGTCGGACCGCCCCGTCGTCTCACTGGCCGTCGGGGACCGGGTCACGCACGACAGCTTCGGGCTGGGCACCGTCATGGCGGTGAAGGGGAGCGGGGACAACTCGGAGGCCACGATCGACTTCGGCGGTGAGAAGCCGAAGCGGCTGCTGCTGAGGTACGCGCCCGTGCAGAAGCTGTAGCGGGCGGGCGGGGCAGAAGGGGCGCGCGGCGCCGGGGTTTCCGGCATGCGCCTGAGCACCCGTCAGTACGGTCGAGTCAGGTGGTCAGGAGCGGTCGCGTCCCTCTGATCAGGACGGGTCGAGTCCCTTGGAGCGCAGCCAGGGCAGCGGGTCTATGGCCTCGCCGCCACCGGGATGCACCTCGAAGTGCAGGTGCGGGCCTGTGGAGTTGCCCGAGCTGCCCGAGTAGCCGATGGTGTCGCCGGCCTTGACCTCGCCCGAGCGGATCTTGGTGCTGCTGAGGTGGCAGTACCAGGTCTCCGTGCCGTCGGGTGCGGTCACCACGGCCATGTTCCCGAAGGACATGTCGTACTTGGTGGTGACGGTGCCGTCGGTGGCCGCCATCACCGGGGTGCCCTCGTCGACGGGGAAGTCGATCCCCGTGTGGACGGACATCCAGTTGAGACCCGCCTGGCCGAACTGGGCGCTGAGGCCGTGTTCCTTGACGGGAAGCGCGAACTTGGGGCGCAGCGCCTCCTTGCGCGCGGCCTCCTTCGCCTTGCGCGCCCGCTCGGCCTCCTGACGCTCCTTGAGGTCGATGCGTTCCTGGGTACGGCTGGCCCTGTCTGCGAAGTCGTCGGCGTCGGCGGAGAGTCCGGCGAGCTGGGTGTCCAGCTTGCTGTTGGCCGGTTTGACGCCGGTGTCGGCTGCCGAGGCCTGCGTGGTGGTCGTGTCGGCGTCCTGGCCGTTGCCCACGACCGATGCGGCGGCCGCTCCCGCCACACCCATCACGGCGACGGACGGCGCTGCGATGGTCAGCAGAGCGGAGCGCCTGGGCCTGGGGGAACGGCGGCGGCTGCGGAGGTGAGGCGGGCCGCCGACCGGTGTGATGTCGGGGGTGACTTCGTGCCGGGCGTCGACGAAGCCGTGGGCCTCGACGGGCTCGTCGTGTGCGACGGGCGCGGGCGCCTCGGCGTCGACTCCGGGGAAGCTCGGGAAGGCCGCGGTGGCATCGAGGCCGCCCTCGTGGGCGAACGGCTCGTCGTACGAGGCGGGCTGCTCGTAGGCGCCGTATCCCTCAGCGGCCACGGGTTCGTGTCCGTCGTAGGACTCGTAGGCCTCGTCGTAGTGGCCCGGGGCCTCGTAGCCCTGGGCCGCGTCGTCGTAGCCGTAGGCGTAGGCGTCGTGCGCCGCCACGGAGTGGTCCGCTTCCGGTGCGTGCCCGGCGGCGTCGTGTCCTGCGGTGCCCCAACTGCCGTCAGCGGCGGGGGAGTCCCACTGGCCCGTCTCCCACTGACCGGAGTTCCACTGGGAGGCGTCCCACTGCCCGGTCTCCCACTGCGAGCCGTCCCACTGGCCTGTGGCGTACCCGTAGTCGGCCTGCTCCGCGCCGGGTTGGGCGGGGGCTTCGGCCGTCACCGGGAAGCCGGGCTGCGCCCATGAGGTGCCGGTGTCGTATCCGCCGTCGCCGTAGGTGCCCTGTCCCGCATAGGCGTCGTAGCCGCCGGTCGGGTAACTGCCGTGATCCGTGCCGGGCATGGAGCCGAAGAGGGGGTCACCGTCTCCGTACGACGTGTCGCCGTAGGAGGCGAAGTTGTCGTAGCCGCCCGTCGAGTAGCCGTCGTACGCGTGGGAATAGCCCTGCTGGGCGCCCTGTTGTGCGTAGCTGTCGAAGGCCGACTGCTCGTACGGTCCGCCGTCGTGGGTCGCCGGGTACGAGAAGCCGTGAGAGGTATCTGACGGGAAGGGGCTTCCCGACGGGTGACTTTCGTTCACCACCAACTTCTCTTTCGCCTCGACAACAAGGGGCGGAACAGTGCGGGCGACTGTACCCGGCGGTATGTGAGGAGGACAATCTTCAACAGGTTTCAGGGCCGGGAGAAACGGGCATTCGGCCGCCTTTCGGCCTTCTACGCACGGGTATTTGGCACTGCGTTCGATGCGCGTTCGAGTATTTCGGGTCATGGACGGGCCCATCCGTCGCTTCGCTGATGCAGTCGCGGGCCCGTCCCGGCTCTCAACTCGTCCCGGATACAGGCGAAAACAACCGTGATGTCCGTGACGGGCAAGCCGGGCGATGCGAGCCAAAAGCTGTGTACCCCCAGGTGGGATCGCGGGCGGCGGCCGTGGCGGACGTCACGCGGGGCCGTACCGGCTGACGCGCGGCCCCGAACTGGTCGTGAAGATCTGTGCGTTCATGTGCGACGCGGGGGCGGTGGTCAGGAGACGTGCATGTGTTTGCGGGGTGACGCCGGCCGCGAGGGGATGAGCCCGCCGAGCGGCCACGTCGGTCGGCGGGCGGCGATCGATGACCGGCCGGGCCGAATGACCGCCCGGCCGACCGGCCTGACCGACCGGTCGTAGCCGGTGCGCGTCGCGCGGACGGCGAAGCACGGCCCGCTCGTCCGCGATGATCAGCGCAAGCCGAGCCTGCACGGGGAGTGACCGTGCGGTCCTCCACGTGTGATTTCGCCCTCCCTTCACAGCGGGAGCGGCCGGCGTGCGGGATGCTGGAGATAACGTGCGTTCACTCCGGCAGTCGCGGAAGCCCTCCACGGATGACGCAGGTGCCGTCGTAGAAGTGTCGAAGGGCCGTTGAGATGGAGGCAGTGATGGGGTTGTCGGGTCCGATCCGCGTGGTCGTCGCCAAGCCGGGTCTCGACGGTCACGACCGCGGGGCCAAGGTCATCGCGCGGGCGCTGCGCGACGCCGGTATGGAGGTCATCTACACCGGGCTGCACCAGACGCCCGAGCAGATCGTGGGCACGGCGATCCAGGAGGACGCGGACGCCATCGGCCTCTCGATCCTCTCCGGCGCTCACAACACCCTGTTCGCCAAGGTGCTGGAGCTGCTGCGTGACCGCGAGGCCGAGGACATCAAGGTCTTCGGCGGCGGCATCATCCCCGAGGACGACATCGCCCCGCTGAAGGAGATCGGTGTGGCGGAGATCTTCACGCCCGGTGCGACGACGACCGAGGTCGTCGAATGGATCCGGACGAACGTAGGACGGCTCGCCGCCTGACCTGCCGGGCCCCTGCCCCCGTCTCCTTTTCCTGCGCCCTTCACCCCATGGCGGGCGGGCCCGACTCCGTCGTCTCTCCCCGCAGTTCGGCCCGCATCACTCCGCGCAGGTGCAGCGTGGAGACCATCCGGTGGAACGCCTCCGCCCAGTACGTGCCGGCACCCGGCGAGCCGCCCTCCGGCTCGTCCGGGACGGCCGCCAGCGGGGCCAGCCGTACGGCGTCGGAGGGTGAGAGGCAGCGCTCGGCCAGGCCCATCACGCCGCTGAACCTCCACGGGTAGCTGCCCGCGTCACGGGCGATCTCCAGGGAGTCGACGACGGCGCGGCCGAGCGGCTCGCCCCAGGGAACGGCGCACACCTCCAGCACATGGAAGGCCTCCGAGAGCCCGTGGGCCTCGATGAAGCGCGCCGCCCACGCGGCGCGTTCCGCTTCGGGAAGCACGGCCAGGAGCGGCGCCGGATCGCTGAGAGCCTCCGCGAGCGGTGCGGCGGGTGCGCCGATCATCGCCCGCGCCCACTCCGTGTCGCGCTGCCGGACTGCGGCCCGGCGCCAGGCTGTGTGGAGGTCCTGCTTCCACTCGTCCGCGACCGGAAGCGCCGCTATCTCCCCGGCGCTGCGTCCGCCGAACTGGCCGGACCAGGCGGCGAGCGGCGTGGCCTCCACCAGTTGCACCAGCCACCAGGCGCGCTCCCCACGGCCGGCGGGCGGTTTCGGCACGACGCCGTCGCGCTGCATGGCCGCATCGCATTCGTGCGGTGCCTCCACTGCTATGCCGGGTGCGGTCGTGAGCGGGTCCAGCGTCACGCACGTACGGGCGCGGGACGCCATCCGCGCGGCCAGAGCGGAGGAGGGGAGGTTGCTCAGCAGCTCGGCCGCGGTGGCACGGACCGTGCGGCTGCGGTCGGTGAGTGCCTGTTCCAGGAACGGTTCGTCCGCGGGGCAGAGGCCTTCCCGGAGGGAGTCGAGGAACATCAGCCGGTCTTCTGCGCGCTCGGAGGTCCACGTGCCGGCCAGCAACTCGAGCCCGGCTGACGGGTCGCGGCGGCGCAGCGAGGTGAGCAGGGAGACCCGTTCAGCGAAGAGGCCCTCCTGCCAGAGCTCCCGGACTGCCGCCTCCGTCTCACTCGTGTCCGTCGCGGTGCCGGTGCCGCCACGCACGGGCACCGTGTTGCGCAGGGCGAACTTCCAGTCCGGGTTGAACCGGGCCAGCCAGAGGCCCCGCGGCCCCGCGAACCTCATGGTCTCCGGGCGGAGATCGGTACGGGAGCGTGCAGCGTCGAGAAGGGCCGGGAGCTGGGCGGCCGGTGCCCGGTACCCGAACTCGTTGGCTCCGGCCAGCCATTGCGGGAGGAGCTCGGCCAGGTCGGGGGTGGGACCGCGGCGCCCTGCGCCGCTCCCAGCGCTTCCCGAGGGGGCGTCGAGCAGCGTCGTCAGACGCCGGGCGGCCGCTGCCGGCAGAGGCGGCCGGGCGTCCTCCGGTGCGGGATCGGCTCGCGCACCGGCTCGTGCGGGCAGCAGCCCTGCGCGGTGCCGGACGGTCTCCACGGCGGCCGCGGCCAGCAGCGCCGTGACACTGCCGCCCGGCGGCGAGCGCCGCTCGGTGCCGAGCAGCGCGGCGGAGACGAGCTCGCCCCAGGCCGTGCCCGGCCCGCCCGGCTTTGACTGCGGGCCCGGACCTGGCGGTTCCGGCGCGGACGCTTCCGTCGTCGTCGCGGTCTGCGGTTTCTCGTTCATGCCTCTCCCTCCGGCTGTCCCGGATGGTCGGTGCGGCCGGGGCCCCGCTTCTCCCGTGCGCTGCCCGCCTGTCACAGCGGCACCGCCTCGTCGCCGCTCCAGACCGTGTACGGAGAGAAGCCCCGGTGACCGCACTCACCGAAGACGGTGACCGGGCCGCCTCCCGCCACCGCCCAGAGCCTCCACAGAGCCGAGGGCGAGGTGCCCGGGGCGACGGGCACGGCGAACTCCCCGTCCGCGTGGGCCAGCTGACCCACGACTGCGTCGTCGCCGGCGATCGGCACGACCGCGCGCAGCACCGAGGGCCAGGCGTCCAGCCACGGGTCGTCGCACAGCACCGCTCCGTACTCCGCCAGGGCGTCCATGACGGTGCCGCCCGCAGGCACGCGACCCGGGCGAGGTGCGGTGTGCCGTTCGCCCATGGCCGCGCGGAGCGGACGGGCGCCCGGGTAGTAGGACAGCTCCGCTTCGAGCAACGAGCCCACGGGGAGCGGGACGTCGAGCTGCCTGCCCGCAGGCGCGTAGGACAGCAACAGCGCCACCCGACCGGAGCCCTCGCCGCGGAGCCAGGTACGCCGGGCCGTCAGCCGCGCTTCCTCGGTGTCCCGCCGGGCCAGCACAAGCCATTCGTCCCGGACGCGTGCCGTGTCGTCGGCGAGGAGGTCCGCCGCGTCGACGGTGAGGCCCGCCCTTGTCCGTACGGTCGCGGCAAGCGGCTCCGGCAGCGTGTCCAGGTTGAGAACGCCCTGGTTGAGCAGGTGCAGCATGGCGCTCTCGGCGAGCAGCCGCTCCGGCCACCCCGCGGGACCCGTGGTCCGGGCGGACCCCCGGCCGGACGAAGGGAGAGTGCCCAACTCCCGTATGCGGGAGGCCAGGCCGGGAGCCTGGGCGTCGACCATGCGGGCCGCCATCTCCTCCCACTCAGCGCGCCTGATCTGATCCGCGCCCGCGAGGCCTCCGCGCAGCAGGTCGGCCAGGCGCTCCT
>NZ_JACBXA010000311.1 GCF_013870515.1 Streptomyces albidus (ex Kaewkla and Franco 2022)
CGTCACAGACCTCTCCGCCGTGTTCGCCCGCCGCCTTCACCAGCGCGAAGTCCCGGGGTCCGGGACGGCACCGGCGCGAGCCCCCTCGGCCGCCCCTCAGCCGCCGTCCACTCCGCGCGCCCGCCGGAAGCGGTCCAGCCCGTCGGAGAGGTCGATCAGCGGATCCGGATAGTCCAGACTGGCGCGCTCCGCGGCCGGGAGCTTCCACGGCTGGTGCACCGACGCCCCCTCGACCGCTTCGAGTTCGGGCACCCAGCGCCGTACGTAGGCGCCGTCCGGGTCGAAGCGCTTGGCCTGGCTCAGCGGATTGAGGACCCGGTTGGGACGGGTGTCGGTGCCGGTGCCCGCCACCCACTGCCAGTTGAGCTGGTTGTTCGCCACGTCGCCGTCCACGAGGAGGTCCAGGAAGTGGCGGGCTCCGACGCGCCAGTCCACGTACAGCGTCTTGGTGAGGAAGCTGGCCGCCAGCAGACGTGCTCTGTTGTGCATCCAGCCCTCGTGCCGGAGCTGCCGCATGGCGGCGTCGACGAGCGGATAGCCGGTGCGCCCCTCCTGCCACGCGGCGATCTCCTTCTCGTCGCTGCGCCACCGGTCGTCATGGGTGCGGTAGTCCTCCCAGGAGGCACGGGGACGGGCCGCGAGCACCTGGTGGTGGAAGTCCCGCCAGGCCAGCTGCCTGACGAACGCGTCCGGGCCCTCGCCCTCGGTCTGCCGGGCCTTGTGGACGAGTTCGACGGGCGAGAGCGTGCCGAAGTGCAGATGCGGCGAGAGCCGTGAGGTGGCGTCCCCGTACAGGTCGTCGTGCTGCTCGGCGTACGCCTTCATCGGGCGTCCGCGCCAGGCTGAGAAGCGCGCACGGCCCTCGCTCTCGCCGCCCGCGGCGAGCCCCGGTGACACACCGGCCACCTTCGAACGGTCGGGCAAGGCGGCGGAGGAGACCCCCTCCGGGACGCGCACGACGCGGGGTGCGCCCAGCACCGGCCGCAGCGCTTCAGCGGCCCAGCGCCGCCAGTACGGGGTGAACACGGCGAAGTGGTCACGCCCCTGCGGCGTCACCGCGCCGGGCGGCAGCGCGGTGACCACGGCGTCGTGCACGCGCAGCTCGCGTCCGTCCTCCGCCAGGCCGCGGCGAAGGCTGTCCTCGCGGCGCTGCGCGTACCCGCTCACGTCACCGGCCACGTGCACCTGCTGCGCGTCGCACTCCGAGGCGAGCGCTCGCGTCTCCTCGGTGACGTCGCCGCTTCGCACGACGAGCCGGCCGCCACGTTCGCGCAGCTCGGCGTCGAGATCGGCGAGACAGTCCGCGAGGAAGGCGCGCCGGTTGGGTGCGTCGAAGCCCGCCGCCCGCACACCGGAGTCGAGCACGAAGAGCGGCACCACCTCGTCCGCCGAGTCCAGCGCGGCACGCAGCACGGGGTTGTCGTGCAGCCGCAGGTCGGCGGTGAACAGGGCCACGGATACCGTCATCGCCGTGCATCCTCCGTACGGGATCAGGGGGCAGGAGCTTCCCCCTCGGGAAGCTCACCACGTCTCCCGTGCTCAGCGGCGGCGCAACGCCCCCGGCCACCACACCGCCGGACCGATGTCGCGGGCGAGCGCGGGCACCAGGAGGGAGCGGACCACGAGGGTGTCCAGCAGCACTCCGAACGCGACGATGAAGGCGATCTGCACGAGGAACGCCAGCGGGATGACGACGAGCGCGGCGAAGGTCGCGGCGAGGACCACGCCAGCGGAAGTGATCACTCCGCCGGTGGCCGTCAGTCCTCGTCTGATGCCGGCACGGGTGCCGTGCCGCAGCGCCTCCTCGCGTACCCGGGTCAGCAGGAAGATGTTGTAGTCGACGCCGAGCGCCACGAGGAAGACGAAGCCGTACAGCGGCACGGACGCGTCGGTCCCCGTGAAGCCGAAGAGATGCTCGAAGACCAGCGCGGCGACCCCGAGCGTGGCCAGGAAGTTGAGCGCGACGGTGGCCACCAGGAGCACCGGGATCACCAGAGCGCGCAGCAGCGCGGCCAGGATCACCAGGATGATCAGCAGCACGACGGGGACGATGAGCGACCGGTCGTGCTCGGCGGTGGTCTGGATGTCGGCCTGCTGCGCGGTGTAGCCGCCCACCACGGCGTCCGCGCCGGACACGGCGTGAACCGACGAACGCAGCCGCTGCACCGTCTGCTTGGCGTCGTCGCTGTCGGCGCTTCCCGTCAGGACGGCGTCGATGCGGACCCGCCCGTCCACCACGAGCGGCGGGCCCTGCCCGGGGCGCCCGGACTTCGTCACCGGCACCGCCGCGCTGACGCCCTCCGTACGGGCTGCCGCACGGCTGACCTCGCGGCTCCGGTCGGCGTCGGCGATGACGACGGCGGGGTTGCCGGAGCCGCCGGGGAAGTGCTCGCTGAGGGTGCGCTGCGCCGCCACGGAGGGCACGTCGTTGACGAAGATCTCGCTGAGCGGGACACCCTTGGAGTTCAACTGCGGAGAGAACGCCGCGCAGGCGATGAGCCCCACCAGCGTGCTCACCCAGATCCGCCGAGGCGTCCGGTCCACTTGGGCCGCGATCCTCCCCCACAGCCCGGGGGCGGGAGCGTCAGCACCGGAAGCACCGCTCTCCGAGACGGCGTCCGGGTCCGTCACGGGCTTGGGGCGTGCGGGCCAGAACGCGGCGCGTCCCATCAGGACCAGCGCCGCCGGCAGGAAGGTGAAGGTGCTGATGACGGCGCACACGATGCCGATGGCGCCGACGGGGCCGAGCGCGCGGTTGTTCGTCAGGTCGCTCAGGAGCAGCGCGAGCAGGCCGAGAGCCACCGTCGCGGCGCTGGCCGTGATCGCTCCGAACGAGCCGCGCAGCGCCGACCGCATGGCGGCGAAGCGATCGCCCCGCACGGCCAGTTCCTCGCGGAAGCGCGACGAGAGCAGCAGGGCGTAGTCGGTCGCGGCGCCGATGACGAGGATCGACAGGATGCCCTGCACCTGGCCGTCGACGCTCACGACGCCGTCCTGCGCCAGCATGTACACCACGGAACAGGCCAGGGACAGCGCGAAGACGGCCCCCAGGATGATGATGATCGGCAGCAGCACGCTGCGATAGACGAGCAGCAGGATCAGCAGGACGACGACGAGCGCGACGACGAGCAGGATGCCGTCGATCCCCGCGAAGGCGTCGGACAGGTCCGCCTGGCTCGATGCCGGACCTCCGAGCTGTGCCTTGGTCCCCTTCACGTCGTCGGTGGCGTCGCGGACGCGTTCCAGCACGCCGGGGAGGTCGTCCCCGAGGTTCGCGCGGACCTGTACGGCGCCCTGCAGCGCGCGGCCGTCCTTGCTGGGGACCGCCGGTGATGCCTTGCCGGTGAGGCCCGGGCTGCCGTCGAGCGAGGCGAGGGCGCGGGTGGCGGCGGTGCGCTGACTCCGGTCGATCCGGCCCTCGTCGGCCGTCCACACGACGACCGCGGGCAGCGTCTCGTCCTGCTGGAAGCGCTCCTGCTCGTCGATGACCTTGGTCGACTCCGCGCTCTTCGGCAGGAAGGACGCCTGGTCGTTGGTGGCTACCTCGCCGAGCTTCCCCGCGTACGGGCCCAGGAGACCGCCGAGCACGAGCCAGACGAGTACCAGGGCGACCGGGGTGATCCAGCGGGCGGAGCGTGGTGCGGACGGCATCAGGTCTTCCTCGGGACGGCGGGCGGCTGAGGCGGTCGCGTGATCGGCGGTGCTCGCTTTCTGTGCGTGAAGGGCGAGTTCGGGGCTTGGACGAACGAGCTTACGCAGCGGTGCGGCGTCCGGAGTCAGGGCCCACCGCCGCGGCCCGTACGCGCAGGAGACCCGGCCTGGGAGGCACGCTCGGCCGCCAGGGCGATGTTCCGCGCCATCCCGCCGAACACCACCGAGTGGAAGGGCGACACGCCCCACCAGTACGCCTCGCCGGCCAGCCCGTGCGGATGGAACAGGGCTCGCTGCCGGTACACGGTGCGCCCCTCCTCGTCGCGGCCCGCCGCCAACTCCAGCCAGGCCAGGCCCGGCAGCCGCATCTCCGCGCGAAGCCGCAGCAGCCTGCCGGGTTCGATCTCCTCCACCCGCCAGAAGTCCAGGGAGTCGCCGACGCGCAGCCGCTGCGCGTCCCGCCTGCCCCGGCGCAACCCGACACCGCCGACCAGCCGGTCCATCCAGCCCCGCACGGACCACGCCAGCGGCGAGGAGTACCAGCCGTTCTCACCGCCGATGCTCTCGATGACGCGCCACAACGCCTCGGGTGACGCGTCGACGCTCTGCTCGCGGCTGTCGGTGTGGAGGCTTCCGCCCGCCCAGTCCGGGTCCGTGGGCAACGGGTCGCTGGGCGCGCCGGGAACCGACGCGGAGGACCAACGAGTCGTCACGTCCGCCTCCTTGACCCGCTGCAGTGCCAGCTCCAGTGCCCGCTCGAACCCGATCGGGCCGCCCGGCGGGTCCGGCACGTAACGGCCGATGTCGTGGTCCCGGCAGACCACTTCGTGCCGCAGCGACTCCGCCAGCGGCCGGGCGATCGACAGCGGTACGGGCGTCACGAGGCCCACCCACAGGCTGGACAGACGGGGAGTGAGCACCGGCACCGGCACGATCAGCCGTCGGGGCAGCCCGGCGACAGCCGCGTAGCGGCGCATCATGTCGCGGTACGTCATCACGTCGGGCCCGCCCACGTCGAAAGGCCGGCTGACATCCCGCGGCAGCCGCGCGCAGCCCACCAGACAGCGCAGCACGTCCCGTACGGCCACGGGCTGGATGGGCGTGCGAACCCAGCTCGGTGTGACCATCGCGGGCAGCCGCTCGGTCAGATAGCGCAGCATCTCGAACGAGGCCGATCCCGATCCGATGATCACGGCTGCCCGCAGTACGGCGGTGGGCACGCCCGAGTCGAGCAGGATCCGCCCGACCTCCGCACGTGACCGCAGGTGGGAGGAGAGTTCGCGCTCGGGGACCCCTGCCGGGGTCAGCCCGCCCAGGTAGACGATGCGCTGCACATCAGCCTCGCGCGCCTGCCCTGCGAAGACCTGCGCCGCACGCCGGTCGGCGTCCTCGAAGCCGCGGACGGAACCCATCGCGTGCACCAGGTAGTACGCCACGTCGATGTCGCGCATGGCCTCGCGCAGCGAGTCCGCGTCCGTCACATCTCCCCGGACCACCTCCACGCGGTGTGCCCAGGGGTGGTCGCGCAGCTTCTCCGGCGTACGGGCGAGGCAGCGCACGGAGTGCCCCGCGTCCAGCAGTTCGGGCACGAGCCTGCCGCCGATGTAACCGGACGCGCCGGTCACCAGGCAGCGCAGCGCACGGCCGGACCCGCCCGCGGGGGTGAGCGCGGCGCCGTCTCCGCCGTCGTCCTGGGCTTTCACGGCGTCGACCGCGAACTGCTCGCGTCACCTGAGGGAGGCAAGCCGCGCGAGGAGAAGGCGTCCGCCACCTCCCGCGGCAGCGGGCCCGCCTCCAGCAGCCCGGCGACCGACCGTGCGGTGAGAGAGTGCCACTCGGCGGCCCGCCGGAGCATCGTGTGGTCGCCGCCTGAGATCGGCAGCCACGCCGTCTCTGCACCCGCCGCGCGGGCGCGCAGCGCGAGTTCGCGGGAACCGGCCGGGTCGGTGGTGCGGTCCCGGTCCCCGTGCAGCAACACCACGCGCCTGCCCCGCAGTTGTTCCACCGGCTCCCCGGGAGGGCACCAGGGCGCCAGCCCGATGACGGCCCGTACGTTCCGGTGCCCGGCCGCGCGCAGCGCGGCACGCGCGCCCATGGAGTGTCCGACGAGCACGACAGGCACCGGCCCGAAGCGCTCCGCGAGCTCCTCCAGCGCCGCACGGGCGTCCTGGACGGTGTCGCTCCGGTCGCCGTTCCAGCCCCGGTGCCGGT
>NZ_JACBXA010000312.1 GCF_013870515.1 Streptomyces albidus (ex Kaewkla and Franco 2022)
GACCGGCCGCGACACCTTCCGCACAGCACGGGGCCAAGCGGTGCCCCGATGTTCACGATTGCTGCCGAATCTGCGCGCAAGCGTCTGTTTTCCGGTCTTGCCCCCGGGCAGCCGACCGGCTGTGAACCCAGCGAATTCCGCCGATGCCGTCACCGATCCGTGCGTCCTGCCCTCGGTGATGCCTTTGGGGCGTACGGACGCACAGGACGGTGAGAACTCACCGCACCGCGGATTGACCGACCTCGCGGAGCGCGCCGTGCTCTGCACGCCGGGAAGCTGCGCCGCCGCCGTCACGCTGACGGACGGCAGGGGCGGCCCCTCTGCCGGCGCGCCGCACTCCGCCGCCGTCACCCACCCCGATGTGTCGGCCCTGGTCGCCGTGCAGTGGGAGAGGGGCGAAGGGCCGCTGCCGGAGGCGCTGGAGGCGGACGAACCCCTCGTCGCCGCAGACCTTCTGAGCGAGACTCGCTGGTCGCTCTTCCGCGCCATGGCACTACAGCGGGGCCTGCGCGGGTGCGCCACCCTGCCGTTCCGCAGCGGCGGCGCCGTGCTCACCGTCTCCGTCTACTCCTTCCGCCCGCACCGGCTCACTCATGTCGTCCACGACGCGGGGCCGGAACTGGCCGAACTGGCCGCGGGGTTCCTGGCGCGCGTCCGCCGCTGACGCGACCCGCCCGCACCGCCCCCTGCCGCCGTACTCCGTCCGGCGCTCCCACATCTCGCAGCGCACCGACCGGGATCTGCCGGTCCGCCCGAACAGCGCCCGATACGACGTGCACACCGTCGCCGCGGCATCGAGGAACAGCTGCATGCCCCGCCGGAAGCGGCGGGCCGGTGCGTGCAGCCCCTTGCGCTGACCGTGTCGTCGCGCGTCACTGTCAGCACGGTCTGCGAAGGTGGACGCGTTGTGCGAAGTTGTCTGATTTACGCATCTACGGATGGCGGCGGAGGCGGAAGCGATGGAGGGCACCGACGGATACCGGCAGGGCCGCTCCGCCACCGCCGTTGCCGCCTGCCGCTACTGGCACCGCCGGGGGATGCAGACGAGACCGGAACACGTCGTCGCCGCCCCCGGTGCTCCGCTTCTGCTGCTCGCCGTTCTCGGTGCGATGGGCCCGGGCGGGGTGCTGCTGCCCCGGCCGAGCCCCGACTGGCACGCGGCGCAGGCCCGGCTGCTGGGACGTCCGCTGCACACCGTTCCCGTACCGGTTGAGTGCGGGGGAGTCCCCGACCCGGTCGCGCTGCGCGAGACGGTGGACCGTGCGCGTACCGAAGGGGACGCACCGCACGTGCTGGTGCTCTCCGTGGCCGACGACTGCACCGGCACCGCCGTGCCCCCCGAACTCCTGCACGAGGTGTGCGAGGCCGCCCGCGACGAGGACTTGCTGATCGTCAGCGACGAGACCTGGCGGGACACTTCGCACGCACCGCACGACACGGTCATCGTCAGCCCCGCGGAGATGCTCCACAACGGTACGGACACCGATGCCGTGGTCGTCCTGGCCGGGCTCGGCGAAGCGCTGCTGCCGCAGGGGCCGCCGGCCGGGATCGCCCGCTTCCCCGACAGCGCGCGTGGTCGCGCACTCGCGGACGCTGCACGAGCGGTGCTCAGGGAACTGCGCGCCGGACTGCAGGGCCCGACGGACGCCGCGATCGCCGACGCGCTGACCGAGCCGGAACCGCTGCGGAGCCGCCGAGTGAGCGCGGCACGTGCACAGGGCGCGCTTCTGACGGCGCTTCACCGCGCGTTCACCGAGTCGGGCGCCCTGTGCCGTCCGCCGCACGCCGGGCGGCATATCTACGCCGACCTGGAACCGGTACGGCCCCGGCTCGCCGCCCTCGGCATCGGGGACTCGGCGGGCCTGGAGGCCGAACTGGTACGGCGACTCGGCCCGTACGTCAGCGGCGGGCATCGCTTCTGCGACGACCCGAAGGCGCTGCGCGTGCGGTTGTCGAGCGAACTGCTGACGGGCGGCTCGCGCAGACCCGAGCCGCTGACATCACCCGGTGTCAGCCGGGCACTTGATTCCGTGAGATCGGTGCTCGCCGATCTGACAGCTCCCCGGGAGTGATCGTGGAGGCGGACCGGATGCTGAGCGAGACAGGCACGCAGAGTGCGGCGAGGGAGCGCCCGCTCCCCGAGGAAGGCGTGGTCGTGGAAGACGCGGAACTCGCCGCCGACGGCACGGCGACGCAGGTGGACGTGGACAGCCGCCCGGACACCGGCACGGACAGCCGCCCGGACACCGGCACGGACCGCCATGCGGACACCGGCCCCGTCGGAGCCGGGCGGCCGGCAGGCGGGGAAGCAGTGGCGCGGCCCGCACGCGAGGAAGCGCTGACGCAACCCGTGCAGCCGCTCGGCGCCCGCCGGTTCTGGCCGCGCTCCTTCCGCGACCGTCTGACCGCCCCGCTGCCCGGCGTGCGCGCCCTGAGCAGGGTCGCCAGGGAGGGGTCCATGCGGCCCACCGAAGAGTCCCTGCGCGAGGTCGAGCAGATTCCGTACGAACCCGGACCGCTGCCCGAGCCCGCGGCCGGGACCGTCGCCGTCACATGGGCGGGGCACGCCAGTTGGGTTCTGCGCGTCGGAGGGCTGACGGTGCTGACCGACCCCGTCTGGTCACGGCGGATCCTCGGTACCCCGCCGCGCGTCACGCCGGTCGGCGTGGCATGGCGGGACCTCCCGCCCGTCGACGCCGTCGTCATCTCGCACAACCACTACGACCACCTCGACGCCGCGACACTCAAGCAACTCCCGCGCGGCACGCACCTGTTCGTACCCGCCGGCCTGGCGCGATGGTGCCGCAAGCGCGGCTTCACCAGCGTGACGGAGCTCGACTGGTGGGAGGCGGCCGAGCTGCCCGCCCCGGACGGAGGCCGCGTCCGCTTCGACTTCGTGCCCGCACACCACTGGTCCCGCAGGGGCCTGACCGACACGTGCCGTTCCCTGTGGGGCGGCTGGGTCCTCACGGGGCCCGAGGGCCGGCGCGTCTACTTCGCGGGTGACTCCGGCTACGGGCCCTGGTTCGAGGAGATCGGCAGCCGCCACCCCGGCATCGACCTGGCCCTGCTGCCCGTGGGGGCGTACGAACCGCGCTGGATGCTCAGGCCCGTGCACACCAGCCCCGAGGAGGCGGTCCGGGCCTGCGAGGACGTGGGCGCGCGTGCGATGGCGCCGATGCACTGGGGGACGTTCCTGCTGTCGGCCGAGCCGCCGATGCAGCCGCTGCGGCGTGTGCGTGCGGCGTGGGCCGCGGCGGGTCGGCCCCGCGAGGACCTGTGGGACCTTCCCGTCGGTGCCTCCCGAGTGCTGAACCGGCCCGGTCCGTAGGCCCGTTCAGCCTGTCTGCGTCCGCTTGTGCCCCATCCGCCGCCACAGCCCCGGCACCACGCTGACGAGCACCGTCAGGCCGACCGCCGCCACCACGCCCTGCCACGGCTCGGGGAAGAGCGAGCCGCTCAGTATGCCGATGAGCGCGTAGGTGACCGTCCAGGCGAAGCAGGCGGGCAGATTGCCCCGCACGAATTCCCGCGTCGGCATCCGTGCGAGCAGGCAGGCCAGCATGACCGGTATGCGTCCGGCGGGTATCAGGCGGGAGAGGACGAGCACCGCCACACCGTGTTCGCGGAGCTTGTCCTGCGCCTGGGTCAGCCGCTCGGGCGGGGCGTGGGAGCGCAGCCGTTCCAGCCAGCGCGAGCCGTTCTTCGACGCCACCCCGCGGCGGCCCAGCCAGTACAGCGTCAGGTCACCCAGGAAGGCGGCCCCCGCGGCGACCGCGAAGACCGCCGCCAGCGAGAGCGCCGGCGTGCTGTGGTGCAGCGCGACCACCGCCGCACCGCTGACGAGGGCACCTGTCGGCACGACGGGGACCAGGGCACCCACCACGACGAGCAGGAACAGGGACGGATAGGTGACCGCCTGCTGGGTGGACTCCGTCGGAATCACGGCGTCCACCCCGGCGCCCCAGAGCACGGCGGACTGAAGGGCCACCATCAGACGACCTCCAGTCTTATGCTCTCGCCGTGCCCGAGCCGGTGCACGGTGACCTCGGGTGCCGCCGTGCCCGCCTTGCGCGCGAACTCGTCGCCGGGCGAGTGGAATTCGTGCGGCCGCACCGCGTCCATCCCGATCGGCCAGTACGTGCCGTAGTGCACCGGAACCGCGTAGCGCGGCCGCAGTCGCGCCAGCGCCTGCGCGGCACGCTCCGGGTCCAGGTGTTCCTCGCCCAGCCAGGGACCCCAGCCGCCCACCGGCAGGAGCGCCACATCGACCGGGCCGACAGCGTCTGCCATGCCGTCGAAGAGCCCGGTGTCGCCGGCGAAGTACGTGCGTGCGGCGCCCTCCACCACATAGCCGAGCGCGGGTGCGCGATGCGGCCCGTACGGAATGCGCCGGCCGTCGTGCGACGCGGGGACCGCCCGTACGGTGACCTCGCCCGTCCCGCCTCCGGCCGGCCCGACGGTGACCGTGTCGCCGGGGGAGACCTCCTCCAGCGACAGCAGCGACGCGAGCCTCCGCAGCCGCGGCACCGCCCGCAGCGCCCCGCTCGGTACGACGACCCGGGTGCCCGGGGCCAGCCTGGCCAGCGAACCCAGGTGCAGATGATCGGCGTGCAGATGCGAGACGAGCACGGCATCGGCCACCGCGGCCGACGGAGGCGGCAGTTGACCACGCCGCCTGCGCAGATGAGCCATGCGCCGCACCAGCAGCGGGTCCGTGAGAACCGTCACGCCGGAGTCCCGGACCGTGGCCGTTGCATGCCCCCACCATGTGACTTCCACCGGCACCTTGCGTCCTCCCGATTCCGCGCTGACCGGCCCGGATCGCCGGGCCCGCCTACTCAGAGCGTATTGTGCGGCGCTTCCTGGAGGGGCATGCGTGGTCCCGCAGGGCACCCGCTATGTGAAAAAGTGGAGAATATCCCGCGCATTGAGCGGGTTTTCGTGTCCGCAGGGGCGTGAGCGGAGTTGAGGAGGCACCATGCGACTGAGGTTGTTTCCCCTGACTCCGCCCGGAAGACCGATCCTGCGCTGGCGTAACGCCGGCGCCGCCACACTCCGCGTTCTCGCAGTGTGGATGGTGAGCACCCTCACCATGCTGGTCCTCGCGGGAATCCTGCCGGACTTCCGGCTCCAGTCCCCGAACGGCGACAGCGCCACCCTCATCGGCACGACAGCCGCCATAGGGGCAGGGGTCTTCGGCCTGCTGTCTGCACT
Organism: Streptomyces albidus (ex Kaewkla and Franco 2022); assembly: GCF_013870515.1. GTDB lineage: Bacteria > Actinomycetota > Actinomycetes > Streptomycetales > Streptomycetaceae > Streptomyces > Streptomyces albidus. The sequence goes on from NZ_JACBXA010000312.1 coordinate 5,218, forward strand.
CGTCTGGCCCGTGCTGGTCCGGGCGCTGCTGCTGGTGCCCGCCCTCGTCCTCGGCCTGCTGGTCTTCTTCCTCAACGGCTCGCTGCTGTGGCTCGCGCTCTCGCTCGTGCCGTACGGACGCGGTTCGGCCGAGCCTGGGACGGCCGTGCTCGTGGCCGCGGTGATGTCCGCGGCCTCGTCGGCGACGAACACCGCGCTCGCCGTACGCGACGACGGTGCCTACCGCAGGCGTCTCATCCGCATCGCGGACCGCAGGCGGCGACGCGAGGGTGCCGAAGACAGGACGAGCACACCCGGCACGGTCTTCGTGCAGCTCGACGGCCTCGGTCACGACATGCTGCGCCAGGCCGTCACGGGCGCGGACGGGGAGCCCGCGTTGATGCCCACGCTCGCCGCGATGTACGACACGACGCACCGGCTCACCCGGTGGCGCACCGACTGGTCGTCGCAGACGGGAGCCAGCCAGCTCGGCATCCTGCACGGAAGCAACCAGGACGTCCCCGCCTTCCGCTGGTACGACAAGGAGTCCGGCGAGGTCGTCATCAGCAACAGGCCGAGCGGCGCCGCGGAACTCCAGCGCCGCGCCGTCGAGCAGACCGGCGACCGCGGCCT
>NZ_JACBXA010000313.1 GCF_013870515.1 Streptomyces albidus (ex Kaewkla and Franco 2022)
GCTGCACCTTCGCGCCCCGCTGCGCGCACGCAGACGAGAAGTGCACCGCTTCGCGGCCCCTGCTGCAGAGGCCCACCGAGGCCGACGGCATCCAGGTCGGCAGCGGGCACACGGTCGCCTGCTGGCATCCCGTCGGCGCACCGGGAGCGCCCGCCACTCCCACCGAGGAGGCAGCAACGTGACGACTGCCGGAGCACAGATCACCCCGGACTCACCCGGGGCCGCCACCGGTCGCGAGGCGCCGCCCGCCCTCGAAGTACGCGATCTGGTACGGCACTTCCCCGCTCGGGGAGGCGTCGTACGTGCCGTCGACGGAGTGTCGCTGACGGTCGGACGAGGTGAAGTCGTCGGCCTGGTGGGGGAGTCCGGGTCGGGCAAGTCCACCGTGGGGCAGTGCGTCGTACGGCTCGACACCCCCACCGCCGGGACGGTCCGGATCGGCGGAGTCGACATCACCCGGCTCTCCAGGCGCCGACTGCGCCCGCTGCGCAAGGACTTCCACCTCGTCTACCAGGACCCCTCCGCCTCACTCGACCCGAGGATGACCGTCGGCCGCATCGTCGGTGAACCGCTCGCCCTGCACCGGATGGCGACGGGGGACGCGCTGCGCGAGCGCGTCGGCGAGCTGCTGAGCCAGGTCGGTCTGCGCCCCGAGGTGGCCGCGCGGCGCCCGCACGAACTCTCCGGCGGCCAGCGTCAGCGGGTCTCCATCGCCCGTGCACTGTCGGTGGATCCGCAGCTTCTGGTCGCGGACGAACCGACCTCCGCCCTGGACGTGTCCGTGCAGGCGTCGGTCCTCAACCTCCTCGCCGACCTTCAACGGGACCGGGGCTTCGGCTGCCTCTTCATCACCCACGACCTGGCGGCCGTCGAGTTCCTCGCCGACCGCATCGCCGTGATGTACCTCGGTGAGATCGTCGAACAGGCCCCGGCCGCCGAGCTGTTCGCCGCGCCCAAGCACCCCTACACACAGGCACTGCTCTCGGCCGTCCCCGTTCCCGACCCGCCCGCGCAGCGCGCGCGGGAGCGGATCGTCCTCCACGGCGACCTGCCCAGCCCCGTCCTCCTCAAGGGCGCCGACCCGAAGAAGGCCGTCGGCGACTGCCGCTTCCACACCCGTTGTCCACTCGCCGTCGAACGCTGCCGCACCGAGGCGCCGCAGCACAGGACCCTGCCGGGCGGCCGTCAGGTGTCATGCCATCTTGTGGGGGACGACGGGACCGCACCCGACGCCGCCCGCCCCTGACCCCGAAGAGAGAGCCGCACCACCAGTGTTCACCACCCGCCCCACCCTTCAAGGCACCTTCGGCATGGCCTCCTCCACACACTGGCTCGCCTCGCAGACGGCGATGTCGGTGCTGGAGGACGGCGGAAACGCCTACGACGCCGCAGTCGCGGCCGGCTTCGTCCTGCACGTCGTCGAACCCCATCTCAACGGTCCGGCCGGCGAGGTGCCCATCATCCTGGCGCCCGCCGACGGCCCCGTGCAGGTGCTGTGCGGGCAAGGCGGAGCGCCCGCCGGCGCGAGCGTGGAGCACTACACCTCGCTCGGCCTCGAACTCGTGCCCGGCACGGGCCCGCTGGCCGCAGCCGTACCCGGTGCCTTCGACGCGTGGATGACCCTCCTGCGCGACCACGGCACCCTGTCCCTGGAGCGGGTGCTCGGCTACGCCATCGGCTACGCGGAGCACGGGCACCCCGCCGTCGAGCGTGTCGGCGAGACGGTCGAGACCGTACGGGAGCTCTTCGAGACCGAGTGGACCACCTCCGCCGCGCTCTACCTCCCCGGCGGACGCTCCCCGGCCCCCGGTGCGCTGCTGAAGAACCCTTCCCTCGCCGCCACTTGGCAGCGGCTGCTGGCGGAGTCCGCCGCGGCCGGCCCCGGCCGCGAGCAGCGCATCGAGGCGGCGAGGCGCATCTGGCGCGAGGGCTTCATCGCCGACGCCCTCCTCGCCGCGTCGGCCCGGCCCACCATGGACACCTCGGGTGAACGCCACACCGGCACCCTCACCGGCGACGACCTGGCGGGCTGGGAGGCGGCGTACGAGGAACCGGCCACCTACGACTGGAACGGCTGGACCGTGTGCAAGGCGGGCGCCTGGTCCCAGGGGCCGAGCATGCTTCAGCAGCTCGCCCTGCTCCCCGACGGACTGACCGCCGCCGACGTGGAGTTCGCCGACTCCGACACGGACTCCGGCCACACCGGCTTCGCCGACCCCGCCTTCGTGCACCGCCTCATCGAGGGCACCAAGCTCGCCATGGCCGACCGCGAAGCCTGGTACGGAGACGCCGACGGCGCATCCGTCGTCCCCGTCGAAGCCCTGCTCTCCGCCGGATACAACGACGAACGCCGCGCCCTCATCGGCGACTCGGCGTCCGTCGCGCTGCGGCCGGGCAGCCCCGGCGGGCTCGCCCCGCGCATGGCCGCCCACGCCACCGCCGTCGCCGAGGGGCGTGAGGCCTTCCTGGCCGCCGGGGCGGCGGCAGGAGCGGGCGAGCCGACCGTGGCCCGCGACGGTGCGACGAAGGGCGACACGTGCCACATCGACGTCGTCGACCGCTGGGGCAACATGGTCAGTGCCACGCCCAGCGGAGGCTGGCTGCACTCCAACCCCGTCGTGCCCGAGCTGGGCTTCCCGCTCGGCACCCGGCTGCAGATGACCTGGCTGGAGCCCGGGCTTCCCAACTCCCTGACGCCCGGCCGCCGTCCCCGCACCACCCTCACCCCCTCCCTGGCCCTGCGCGACGGGCAGCCCGTGCTCGCCTTCGGAACCCCCGGCGGCGACCAGCAGGACCAGTGGCAGACGCACTTCTTCCTCGCCGCGGCGCTGCGCCCGTACGTGCGGGGCGGACTCGACCTCCAGGGAGCCGTCGACGCCCCGAACTGGCACACCGACAGCTTCCCCGGCTCGTTCTATCCGCGAGCCATGCGCCCGGGCAGCGTCACCATCGAGTCCAGGGCGGGCGGGGCCGTCACCGAAGGCCTGCGCCGGCGCGGACACGACGTGGAGAGCGGCCCTGCCTGGTCGGAGGGCCGGCTGTGCGCCGTGGCCCGCGACCCCGAGACCGGAGTGCTGAGCGCGGCGGCGAATCCGCGGGGCATGCAGGGCTACGCGGTGGGGCGTTGAGCCCGTCGGACACCCGGGGGCGGACGACAGAGCTCCCCGGGACGACGCGGGCGGGGGGCTCGCCCCACGGGGCTCGTGCTTCCATTGAGTCATGATCGACGATGAGCTGGTCGCGGCAGTCGAGGGAGCCATCCGCCGGGCGGTCGCCGAGGAGGTGATGCCGCGCTGGCAGCAGCTCTCCGAGGAGGAGGTCGTCGAGAAGAGCGGCCCGCACGATCTGGTCACGGTCGCCGATCAGCGCGCGGAGGAGCAGCTGACCCGCACGCTCGCCGCGCTGCTCCCGGGCTCCGTGGTCGTCGGCGAGGAGGCCGTGCACGCCAAGCCCTCCACGTACGAGGCGCTGCACGGCGACGCGCCCGTGTGGATCATCGACCCGATCGACGGCACGCGGCAGTTCGTCCGCGGCAACGAGGGCTTCTGCACGCTCGTCGCCCTCGCCCGCTACGGCGAGATCCTCGCCTCCTGGACGTACGGGCCGGTGCACGACGAGATGGCCATCGCACGGCACCGCGGCGGAGCGCTGCTGAACGGAGAGGCGCTGGTGTCGGGCGTGCCGGAGCCCGGCAAGGTCCTCGAAGTGGCCACGTCCCACCCGGACTTCACCACCGAGGCGCAGAAGCGGGCCCTGTTCGGGCTGCGTACCCAAGGTGTCGCGCCCCGCCCGTGCGGCTCCGCCGGCCTGGAGTATCTGAGCGTCGCACAGGGCGAGGTCGACGCCGTCGCCTTCAGCTGGGAGGCCGCGTGGGACCACGCCGCGGGGCTGCTGCTGGTGGCCGAGGCGGGCGGCGCCAGCGCCACGATCGACGGAGAGCCCTTCCGCCTCGCGGGCGGCAACGCACTTCCTTTCACGGCCGCACGGGATGCCGGTACGGCCCGGCGTATGGTGGGGCTGCTGCGCGCCGGCAGCTGACCGTCGGCGAGTGACCTCAAAGGCGAGGGGAGAGCCGACAGTGCCATCGATCCGTGACGCGGTCGTCGTCGGAGCGGGACCCAACGGCCTGACCGCGGCCGTCGAACTGGCCCGCCGCGGCTTCTCCGTGGAGCTCTTCGAGGCGATGGACACCGTGGGAGGCGGTGCCCGCACCGAGGAGCTGACGCTCCCCGGTTTCCGGCACGACCCCTGCTCGGCGGTGCATCCCACGGGCGCCGGCTCGCCCGCCTTCAACAGGATGCCGCTGGAGAAGTACGGGCTGGAGTGGCTCCACCCCGAACTGTGCATGGCCAACCCCTTCCCGGACGGGTCGTCAGCCGTGCTCTCCCGCTCCGTCAGCGAGACCGCCGTCTCGCTGGGGTCGCGGGACGCCGGCACGTACCGGCGCATGGTCGAGCCGTTCCTCGGCAAGTGGGACGAGCTGGCCGAGGACTTCCTGGGCATGGGCTCGTACTTCAACGGCCGTCTTCCCGAGCACCCGCTGCTGCTCGCCCGGTTCGGGCTGCTCGCGCTTCAGCCCGTCAGCTGGCTCAACGTCCGCTTCCGGGACGAGAAGGCGCGGGCCCTGATGGCGGGCATGGGCGGCCACGTCATCGCGCCGCTGAGCACACCCGCCATGAGCGGCGCCGCCCTGTGCTTCGCGCTCGCCGCACACGCGAACGGCTGGCCGATCCCGCGTGGCGGCTCGCAGGCGATCTCGGACGCGCTCGCCGCGTATCTCCGCGCGAAGGGCGGGGAGATCCACACCGGCACCGAGGTCAAGCGTCTCGACGAACTGCCGCCCGCACGCGCCTACATCTTCGACACCTCGCCGAAGGCACTCGCCCGCATCGCCGGGTTGGGCAACGCGTACGACAACTTCCGCTACGGCGCGGGCGTCTTCAAGATCGACTACGCCCTGGACGGCCCCGTCCCGTGGACGTCAGAGGCGGCACGCCGCGCCGGAACCGTGCACGTCGGGCCGACCGCCGGGGCCATCGGCACGGCTCTGCGCGACGCCGTCTCCGGGCGCGCACCCGAGCGGCCCTTCCTGATCACCGCGCAGCCCAGCCTCGTCGACCCGAGCCGGGCGCCGGAGGGCAAGCACGTTTTCTGGGCGTACGGCCACCTCCCCAACGGCTGGGAGGGCGACGCCACCGACGCCGTGGAGCGTCAACTGGAGCGCTTCGCGCCCGGCTTCCGCGACCGCGTACTGGCCCGTGCCACGGCGGGCCCGCCCCAACTGGCCGCTCGCAACGCCAACTACGTCGGCGGGGACTTCGCCGCCGGCGCCGCCGACGGCCTGCAACTGCTGCTCCGCCCGAAGCTGACCCGCCTTCCCTACAGCACAGCCCACCCGGCCGTCTTCCTCTGCTCGTCGTCGACACCGCCGGGGCCGGGCGTGCACGGCATGTCCGGACATCACGCCGCCCGCGCGGTCTGGCGTCAGCTGCGTCAGCAGATCTGAGCAGGCGGCGGCGGAGGCCCGTGTTCCGGGGCCGTGGCACTTGCTCGCGCTGACGTCGCATGGCCCATGGTGGCCCGGGGGCCGGGCCGGATAGGGTCGCACCGGCGCGACTGCCTGTTCGAACGCAAAAGAGACCCAGGGGCAGAACCATGACGACGACGGCGCGCGTACTGATCGCCGCGGACAAGTTCAAGGGATCGCTGACGGCCGTGGAGGTCGCCGAGCGGATCACAGCCGGGATCCAGCGGGTCCGTCCCGGTGCGAGCGTGGAGTCCCTGCCCGTCGCCGACGGCGGCGACGGCACCGTGGCGGCAGTCGTCG
>NZ_JACBXA010000314.1 GCF_013870515.1 Streptomyces albidus (ex Kaewkla and Franco 2022)
GCCGGCGACCTCCTCGAGCAGCTCCGCCAGCACCTCTTCGTTCGTCCAGCGTGGCCGCCAGCCCGCGTCGTGCAGACGGGAGCCGGAGACGACCCAGGGATGCATGGTGTACGCGAGGTCACCGGCGGGCGAAGGCGTCAGGCCCAGGCGGTGCAGCCGGGACGCCGCACCGAGGGCGACGGCGGAGGGAAGCTCCATGCGCCGGATCCCCGTCAGCTCCTCGACCTCTTCCTGCTCCAGCCAGCCGTCACAGCCGACCGCCATTTCACCGTCGGCCTTCTCCAGTACGGCGTACTCGAGCGCGCTGACCAGGTCTTCGACGTGGCAGAACTGCCAGCACGGGCGTGAGTCGGCCACGACCAGCAGCCTGGGCGACTCGAAATAGCGGGTCAGCGCCGTGTCCATGCCCGCGCCGACGAGCACCGAGGGGCGTACGACGGTCACATTCAGCCCCGGATGCGCGCGTGGCGCGCGGCGGGCGAGCCGTTCGATCTCCAGGAGATCCCCTACGGCGGTCGCCTCTGCGGTCGCTCGGAGCTCCGCGTCCTCGGCGAGCGGGACGTCGTTGTCGGGGAGAGCGCCGTAGACCATCGTCGAGGTGCACAGGATGACGCGGGGCACTCCTGCCGCCGCTGCCGCCGTGAGCACTGTCTGAGTCCCGCGCACGTTGAGGGCGGTACGGGCGGTGGGATCGGTCTCCAGGTCCAGGTCGAGAGCGAGATGGACGACCACGTCGACGGGATCGCCGTCGTTGCGCAGCCGGTCGGCGATGGCGGGGTCACGCACGTCGAGGGTGTGCCACTGGGCCTCGCTGACCTCGCCGCGGCGTTCGTCGAGAGCGATGACGCGCTTGATCTCCTCCGATGCGGCAAGCCTCTCGGTGAGGAGCGCACCCACCCCCGATGCGGCCCCGGTGACCGCGACGGTTGGGGTTCGCGCTGCGCGAACGTTGCTGTCGGAGGAACTCACCGGTCGTCTCCAGCGGTTGTTTCTGGTAGGAGGTGCGCAGGCTCCATCCTGCCTGACAGGTGTCTAGGCTGGAGGTGGAGCCGGTCAGATAGATGCAGGCTGGCGTATATCCCGATTGGTCCACTTCGACCAGCCGGTTCAGTCCAACGTAGTCCACCCGCGCGTTCTCACCAGCCAACCGCCGGCGCACCGTCCTGCGAGACCCGCAAGACCCGACGAAGACCCACGACAGAGCCGAGGAAACCCGTGAGTGACATCCCATTCGGATTCGGCGTACCTCCCGAGGAGCCCGAGGACGGGGACGAGGGGAAGAAGAAGGACGAGGCGTCCGGCCAGGATCGCCAGGGCGGCGGCCCGGGTCCCTTCGGCTTCGGGACGGGTCCGGGCGGTCCCGGCGCGGACAACCCGCTGGCCGCCATGTTCGGGTCGCTCGGCGGCAGCGGTCAGGGCGGCATGGACCCCAACGACCTCGGCGCCGCGTTCCAGAAGCTCGGCCAGATGCTCTCGTACGAGGGCGGCCCGGTGAACTGGGACATGGCCAAGGACATCGCCCGGCAGACGGTCGCCGCAGGGCGTCCCGGTCCCGACGCCCTGCCTGAGGGCTCCGAGAAGGCAGACAAGGACGTCAGTATCGGCCCGGCAGACCGCGCGGCGGTCGAGGAGGCCGTGCGGCTGGCGGACCTCTGGCTCGACGGTGTGACCTCCCTGCCCTCCGGGTCGGGGTCCGCCGAGGCCTGGAGCCGTGCCGAGTGGGTCGAGCTCACACTCCCCGTGTGGAAGGACCTGGTCGACCCCGTCGCCGAGCGTGTGGGCGCCGCGATGGGCGACGTGCTGCCCGAGGAGATGCAGGCCATGGCCGGCCCGCTGCTCGGAATGATGCGGTCCATGGGCGGCGCGATGTTCGGCACCCAGATCGGGCAGGCCCTGGGCGTACTGGCCGGCGAGGTGGTCGGTTCGTCCGACATCGGGCTGCCGCTGGGCCCGCCCGGAAAGGCCGCGCTGCTGCCGGGGAACATGTCCACGCTCGGTGAGGGTCTGGGCGTCCCCCCGGAGGAGGTGCGGCTGTATCTCGCCCTGCGGGAGGCCGCCCACCAGCGCCTCTTCGCGCACGTGCCGTGGCTGCGCTCGCACCTGTTCGGCGCGGTCGATGGGTACGCGCGCGGCATCAAGGTGGACACCACCAAGCTCGAGGACGTCGTCGGGCAGTTCGATCCGCAGAACCCCGAGGAGCTCCAGTCGGCGCTCCAGCAGGGCATGTTCCAGCCTGAGGACACGCCGGAGCAGCGGGCGGCGAAGGCCCGCCTGGAGACGGCTCTCGCACTCGTGGAGGGCTGGGTCGACGCCGTCGTGCACGCGGCGGCCGAGCCGCATCTGCCGTCGGCCTCGGCGCTGCGGGAGACGCTGCGCAGGCGCCGGGCGTCGGGCGGCCCGGCGGAGCAGACGTTCGCCACCCTCATCGGGCTTGAGCTGCGCCCGCGGAGGCTGCGCGACGCATCACGGCTGTGGGCCTCGCTGACGGACGCACGCGGCCTGGAGGGGCGCGACGGGCTGTGGGCGCACCCCGACATGCTGCCCACCGCGGAGGACCTGGACGACCCGGACGGCTTCGTCCACAGCGAGAACGCCGACTTCTCCGAGCTGGACAAGATGCTCGGTGACGCCGCGGAGAAGTCCGGCTCCGGAAGCGGAAAGACCGACGGCGCTGCTGCCCCCGAGGCCGAGGGTGCCGACACTACGGACAGTGCCGACAGCAGCAACGACGCCGACGAGAACAGCGGCGACGAGGGCGACGACAGCGACGGGAAGAAGTGAGCCTGTACGAGGACGCGACGCGGACGCTCACACAGTGGTCACCCCCCGGGGACGACCAGGAGCGTCTGCGCCGTGACTATCTCGAGCACCTGCAGGCCCAACCGGAAGGCATGTGGAAGGCGTGCACCGCGGGGCACATCACGGCCAGCGCCCTGGTGATCGACCCCGCGGGTGCGCGCGTCCTGCTGACGCTGCACCGCAAGCTGCACAAGTGGCTCCAGATGGGCGGCCACTGCGAGCCGGAGGACGCCTCCCTGGCGGACGCGGCGCTGCGTGAGGCCGAGGAGGAGTCGGGCATCGAGGGGCTGACCCTGCTGCCGGGCGGGCCTCTGCGGCTCGACCGGCATCTGACTCCGTGCGCCTGGCATCTGGACGTGCAGTACGCGGCGTTGGCGCCGGAGGGGGCTCAGGAGCAGGTGAGCGAGGAGTCGCTGGATCTGCGCTGGTACGGCTACGACGAAGTGGCAGGCGTGGCCGACGAGTCGGTGTCGCGTCTGACGGAGAGTGCCCGCGCCCTGGTCCGTGAGCAGTACTGATCCGGACCGGGACCCGGGCGCGTCGCCGTCAGTTGGTGAAGATGTTCCCCTGGTTCTGCCCGGCCGCTCCGTTCGCGCCCATGCCGTACTGCGCGCGCAGCCCCTGGCCGATGACGGCGTTCTGCGGGGGCAGCAGCTCGCTGGGCTGCACGAGGGCGTAACCCTGGCCCATGAAGCTCAACTCCCAGCCCTCGCCCGTGTTTCCACGCCGCCGCCAGACACCTGAGGCGCTCGTCTGCGCCTGCATCTGCACCCGCAGCGAACTCGACCAGGCGACGATCGCGTCGGCGTCCGCGTTCGCGTAGGCGTCGGGAGTGACGCGCAGCATCAGCGGCTGGCCGGACGTCATCAGGGCGACCTTGCCCTGACCGGAGATGTTGAGGTTGTACTTCCCCGACCCGGAGACGCCGTACTGGCTGTCGACGGAGATGACTTCCCAGTGCAGGTGCGAGTCGAGGGCGAGTACGTAGGCGCTGTCGACCGTGAGGCCGTCGGGCTCGACGTCCACCAGGTGCACGTGCTGCGCGAGGTTGGCCAGATAGACGGTGCCCTGCCCCGAGCAGCGCATCAGGTCGAGGCCTTCACCGGTCATCGCCCGGGCGTGGCGCTGGCCGCGGCTCTGGTACTCACCGTCGAACTCCAGCATCCCCTGGTAGGCGACCATGCTTCCCTTGCGGGCGAGCACGTCCTCGTGGCCGCTGAGGGCGACGCGGAGCAACTTGGGATTCTGCATGGAATAGCGGTCCTGGCTCTGGACCTCTGTGTAGCCGAAAAGCGAACTCTGCATGGTTGTACGCTCCCCTCCCCCGTCAGCCTCGTGCCCGAAGGCGGTCGGCGCTGTCCTCACTCGGCTGTACGACGACGAACCCCTGGCCGGAGAAGCCCAGTTGATACGCCTCGCCGCTGCCGCGTCCGATCATCGAAGACGCCTTGAAGCTGCGCTTCCCCTTCATCTTCAGGTGCGTGGACCAGGCGACGAGCGCGTCCGGGTCCACATAGGTCTCGTCCTCTCCCCGCCCGCAGTCGACGACGACCGGAATGCCGCGGGTGGTCAGGGCCACCCAACCGGTGCCCGAGACGGCCACGTTGAAGAGACCCTGGCCGGCGAACTTCGCCATCCCCTTCACCCGCTGCACGCCCCATTCGAGGTGGGCGTCGAAGGCGAGGAGGTTGGTTCCGTTGACCGAGATGCTCTCGTCGTTGAGGTTGAGTACGACGACGTCGGCGCCGTAGTCGGCGAGGTAGAGCAGGCCGTCGCCGTGGCAGCGCATGAGCGGTGCGCCCTCACCGGTGAGCCACTGGGACGCCCGCTGGCGCACGGCCGGCGGGTTGGGCTCGTACTGCACGAACCCCTCGTACGCGATCATGGAGCCGACGCGGGCGAAGAGGTCCTGGCCGCTCTGCATGACGACCTTGAGCATGTGGGAACCGTGGTTCTCCATGCGGGCTGCGGGCTGTGACGGGGCGAAGCCCGAGATGAGCTGCTGATCCATGACGGGCTCCCTCACACCTCGTAGGGCTGGACGACGATGAAGTTGCCGGGAGCGCCCCGGAATTGAAGGTTGACGGTCTCTCCGCTGTGGCCGGGATAGGCCTGGCGGCGCAGACGCACCTGGCTGGAGACGATCACCTGTGAAGCGGCCGACCAGGCGACGACGGCGTCCGCGTCGGCGAACGTGGTGGGAGTGACCGGGAGGACCACGGGCGTGCCGTGCGTGGTGACGACGACGGTGCCGTGGCCTTGGAAGGCCATCGTGAACAGCGCGCCACCGGGGATCCCGTGGCCCTCGATCCTGCGCACCTCGTGCTGAAGGCTCTCGTCGAAGGCGAGGACACGGTCCGCCGAGACGCAGATCGCGTCGCCTTGCAACTCGATGGGGTGAAGTGAGGCCGCCTCCTCCGCGAGGAAGACCTGGCCGCCGCCCGTACAGCGCATGAGCTGCATCTCCTGGCCGGTGGCGTTGCCGACGACGCGGCCGCGGAAGCCGGCGCCCTTGTAACTGAAGTCGACCTTGCCCTGGTAGAGCACCATGCTGCCCTGGCGTGCCAGGACCGGCTGGCCGTCGATGCCGAGATCGACACGGGCCAACTGCTCGTTCTGGAGCGTCCAGCGCTGGCCGGTGGGAGCCTCGCGGTACTTGTCGAGGGTGACGGCCATTCCGGCGGCGGGGCCCTGCGGGATGTGCGGGACCTGTGGGGCCTGAGATGCGAACGGCGACTGCGGTGGCTGCGCGCCCTGGGGAGGGAACGGAGCCTGGGGAGCCTGCGGCGGGCTGTACGCCTGCGGGACGGGCGGGCCCTGAGACTGGGGCGGACCAGGCGGCCCGGGCGGTGCCTGCATCGGAGGCGCCTGCACGGGCGGGGCCTGCATCGGCGGAGCCTGCTGCCCGTACGCACCGCCGGAGAACGCGTTCGGATCGGCGACCGTCTGCGCGGAGGCGTGTG
>NZ_JACBXA010000315.1 GCF_013870515.1 Streptomyces albidus (ex Kaewkla and Franco 2022)
TGATGACGCCGACGGCGCGGGCGTCGGCGCCGAGTTCCAGCGCGTGGTACGAGACGGACGGCCGCGCCATGCTCACCGCCCCCTGCGAGAAGGTGAAGGAGGTGACCAGGCGCAGCAGCCAGCGTCGCGCGGGCGGGACCGTACCGGTCACCCTGCGCCCGGAGCCGGGACCGGCGAGACCTGCACCGGGAAGCCGTTGAGCACGGCGGTGCCGGAGAGCGGGTCGAGGAGTGTGCCGTCGAGGAGCTGGTTGACGTTCACGCCCGGATCGGTCGCGGCGACCCGCATCCGGGTGCCGGGCCGGTCGTGGCCCCAGCCGTGCGGCAGGCTGACGACACCCGTGCGTACCGCCTCGGTCACCTCCACGGGCGCGGTCACCTCTCCCCCGGCGCCCTTGATCCTGGCGTCCGCGCCGTCGGTGAGGCCGAGGCGGGAGGCGTCGTCCGGGTGGAGTTGCAGCGTGCAGCGGTTGGTGCCGCCGCGCAGGGCCGGGACGTTGTGCATCCAGCTGTTGTTGGAGCGCAGATGGCGCCGTCCGACGAGCACGAGGGCGTCTCCCACGGTGCGACGGTGCAGCGCAGCGCGAAGCCGGGGGATCTCCTCGCGCAGCGACTCGGGGCAGAGTTCGACGGTGCCGGAGCGGGTGCGCAGCAGTTCGGGAAGCCGCGGGCGCAGTGCGCCCAGGTCGATGCCGTGCGGGTGGGCGAGGAGCTTCTCCAGGCAGAGCCCGTCGGGGTCCGCGCCGAAGCCGTCACCGTACGGCCCGAGGCGCAGCATCACATCCAGTCGCCGTTCCGGGCCGCTGCGGCCGGTGAGTTGGGCGGCGAGGGCTTCGGGGTCGCGGCCGTGCACGGGCGAGCCGGTCTCGGCGACCGCCTTGGCGAGGATGCGTCCGATGACCGCCTCGTCGACCGTGGCCGGGTCCGCGGCGGGGGCGCCCTGGAGGCAGAGCAGCAGCCGCGCCATGATCTCGCTCTCGGTCAGCTCGCCCTCCCCCGGTTCGATGACGGCGCGGGTGTAGCGGACCTGGTTCCGTACGGGCAGTGCGTTGAAGGCGAAGTCGAAGTGCGGGGTGCGGCTGGGCCTCGCGGGCGGCAGCACCACGTCGGCGTGGCGGGTGGTCTCGTTCAGGTACGGGTCGAGGCTGACCATGAAGTCCAGTTCGCCCAGGGCCCGTTCCAGCCCTTCGCCGTCGGGTGCGGAGAGCACCGGGTTGCCGGCGAGGGTGAGCAGCGCCCGTACGCGGCCCTCCCCGGGGGTGGTGATCTCCTCGGCGAGTGCGACGACGGGGAGTTCCGATTTGGCCTCCGGGTGTCCGCTGACCCTGCTGCGCCAGCGGCCCAGCTCGAAGCCCTTGCCGGGGGCGGCTGTTCGGGGGGCCCTTGCCGTGGCGGAGAGGGGGAACATGGCGCCGCCCGGCCGGTCGAGGTTGCCGGTGAGGGCGCTGACGACGTCGACGAGCCAGTTGGTGAGGGTGCCGAACTCCACGGTGGAGGAGCCCACGCGCCCGTAGACGGCGGCGCGTCCGGCACCGGCCACCTCGCGGGCCAGCGTGCGGATCTCGGCGGCACTCACGTCGCAGGCGTCCTCGACGACTTCCGGCGTGAACTCCTGGGCGAGCGCCCGTACTTCCTCCACGCCCGTCAGGTGCTCCCCCAGCGTGCCGGTGTCCGTCAGCCCTTCGGCGAAGAGGACCTGCACCATGGCCATCAGCAGCAGTGCGTCGCTGCCGGGCCGGATCGCCACGTGCCGGTCGGCGAGCTTCGCCGTGCGGGTGCGTCGGGGGTCGATCACGGTGAGACGTCCGCCGCGTCGCCGCAACTCCTTGAGCCTGCCCGGGAAGTCGGGCACGGTCGCGAGCGATCCGTTGGACTCGACGGGGTTGGCGCCGAGGACGAGCAGATGGTCGGTGCGGTCGACGTCGGGGACCGGGATGGCCTGCGGGTCGCCGTAGAGCAGGCCGCAGGAGACGTGCTTGGGCATCTGGTCGAGTGTGCTGGCGGTGTAGAAGTTGCGGGTGCGCAGGGCCCCGAGGAGCTGCGGCGGGTAGAGGGAGCCTGCCATGTTGTGCACGTTGGGATTGCCCAGGTAGACGGCGACCGCGTCCGGGACGCCGTCCGCGAGGACCGCGCCGAGCCCTGCGGCGACGGCGCCGAACGCCTCCTCCCAGGTCGTCTCTTGCAGGTTCCCGTCCGGATCGCGCACCAGGGGACGCGTCAACCGGTCGGGATCCGCGTCGAGTTCACCGAAGGAGGCGCCCTTCGGGCAGACGAAGCCGTGGCTGAAGACGTCCTCACGGTCGCCGCGGGCACCTGTGATCCGTCCGTCCGCGATCGTGACCGTGAGCCCGCACGTCGCCTCGCACAGGGGACAGATGCGCAGCGCGGTGCTCTCGGAGGGGGATGCGGCGGCAGCGCCGGCTGCCGCGGGCTCGGTGGACGAACGGGTCGTACCGGTCGCGGTCATGGCGCGCTCCCTCGGACGGTGCTGATGTCACTCCGTGCCACCGCACTGTAGGCCCTGTACACGGAACTTCGCCCGGGCCGCGGATCAACGTGACGGGCGTTACCCGTCGCGAAGGCGCCGGCGCGGGCGCCTCTCACCGGCGAACTCGCCGCTCCCGCACGCCTCATTGACGCGGACACCGCGCATTCCTATGGTCTTATGCAGGAATCCAGGGGGATACATGAACGGCGGGAGCAGGCGATGAACCTCGGCACCGGTGGTGCGGGCAGTGCTACGAGCGACCAGGAGCAGGCACGCAAGACGGCGGAGGGCCTGAGCTACCTCTCCGGTTTCGGCAACCAGCACAGCAGCGAAGCCGTCCCCGGAGCGCTGCCGCTCGGCCGCAACGCTCCCCAGCGCGCACCGATGGGCCTGTACGCGGAGCAGCTCAGCGGTACGGCCTTCACCGAGCCGCGCGCCTCCAACCGCCGCTCCTGGCTGTACCGCATCAGGCCCTCGGCCGCCCACCCCCGTTTCGAGCGCACGGGCAACGGCAACCTCCACAGCGCCCCCTTCACCGAGGCCACGCCCGATCCGAACCGGCTGCGCTGGGACCCGCTGCCCGAACCGCAGCACGGTACCGACTTCCTCGCCGGTCTGTGGACGCTCGGCGGCAACGGCGACGTGACCCAGCGCTCCGGGATGGCGGTGCACCTCTACGCCGCGAACACGTCCATGACGGACCGCGTCTTCAGCGACTCCGACGGCGAGCTGCTGATCGTGCCCGAGCGGGGCGGGCTGCTGCTGCGCACCGAGTTCGGGATGCTGAAGGCGGAGCCCGGCCACGTGGCGCTGATTCCGCGCGGCGTGCGCTTCCGGGTGGAGCTTCTGGAGGCCACCGCCCGCGGTTACGTCTGCGAGAACTACGGAGCGCCTTTCACGCTCCCCGAGTTGGGCCCCATCGGTGCCAACGGGCTGGCGAATCCGCGGGACTTCCTGAGCCCCGTCGCCGCGTACGAGGGGGCCGAGGACGCGGAAGGGGACCGTCCCGTCGAGGTGGTCAACAAGTTCTGCGGCAACCTGTGGGCCGCACGCTACGACCACTCGCCGCTGGACGTCGTCGCCTGGCACGGCAACCACGTTCCGTACCTCTACGACCTGCGCCGCTTCAACGTGCTGGGCAGCATCAGCTACGACCACCCCGACCCGTCGATCTTCACGGTGCTCACCTCGCCGTCGGACACACCCGGGCTGGCGAGCGTGGACTTCGTGGTGTTCGCACCGCGCTGGCTCGTCGGCGAGGACACCTTCCGACCGCCCTACTTCCACCGCAACGTGATGAGCGAGTACATGGGCCTGCTCGAAGGCGCCTACGACGCGAAGGCCGAGGGGTTCGTACCGGGCGGCGGCTCGCTGCACAACATGATGTCCGCGCACGGGCCCGACAGGGAGACCTTCGAGCGGGCGAGCGCAGCCGAGTTGAAGCCGCAGAAGGTGGACGACGGGCTGGCGTTCATGTTCGAGACGCGCTGGCCGGTCCTTCCCACGGCGCAGGCGCTGGAGGCGGAACACCTGCAGCCAGGCTACGACGACGTGTGGCAGGGTCTGCAGCGGCATTTCCGCCCCGACACCCGGCCCTGAGCAGCCAACCACCGCGCGGGGCGTGCTCTTTCCGCGCCCAGTCCACGCCCCGTGCCCGGAGCGCCCCGGAGGCACCGTGACCGTCTTCGCTCCCGACTCGCTGGAGCTGAACCGCAAGCTGCCGCTGTGGTATCAGGTCTCGCAATCGCTGCGCGCCTCCATACTCGGCCGGGCCCCGGGAGCGCCACTGCGCCTCCCGACGGAGGAACGGCTGGCGCAGCACTACGGCGTGAGCGTGCTGACCATGCGGCAGGCGCTCAAGGAGCTGGAGACCGAAGGGCTGATCAGCCGGTACCGGCGGCGCGGCACCTTCATCGAGCCGGACGCCCGCCGCACGCGTCCCGTACGGCTGCTGGGCTCGGTGGACACCATCGTGGCCCAGCAGTCGGGCGACCGTACGACGCTGCTGCACCACGGGCTGACACCCGTACCCGCCGAACTTGCCGAGCACTTCCCGGACATCGGCGAGACGACGGCGTACCGCCGGCTGCGGTACGACCCGGAGAGCGGCGAAGCCACCAACTGGGCCGAGAACTTCATCCACCCCGAGGCCGCCCGGCACATCGACCCCGCCGACCTCGAACGCGGCTGGCCGATGACGAAGGTGCTCCGGGACGGCGTGGGCATACGCATCAGCCGGATCACCGACACGGTCGAGGCCCGGCTGGCCGACCCGGAGACGGCGAAGCTCCTGGACGTGCCGCTGCTGAGCCCGATCCTGCACTACACCGGCGTGACCTACGACGCCGAAGGGCGGGTGGTGGACGTCGCCCTCATCCACTACCGCGGCGACCGCTTCTCCTTCTCGGTGACGGTCGAGGCCCGGTAATCGGAACCGGGTACTGCACCGGGGTGCGGCACCGAGACCGGACCGTGAGCGGCACCTCCCCCCGGACGCGCCCATGACGGCGGTGCGCACACCCTCGTAGCATCGAGCGGTGAGCGAAGACGGCCCCGGCCCGAAGGACGCGCATCTGCTCGACGCGCCCCTGCTCGATGAGGTCATGCCGTGGTCCGTGGCCCCGATGCGGCTGGGCCGCGAGTGGGTGCTGGCGCCGGATCCGGCCTGGCTGCAAAGGCGTTGGGACCTCCTGCGGGACACGGAGGAGGAGACAGCACGGGCCGCGCTGTTCGGACCGAGTCGTTCCCGCGACCTGCACAGCATGCCCGCTCCACTGCCGGGCAGCCCCTCCCACGACGGCCCGCTCGCGCGGGAGAGCGGCCGCTGCCCGGAGCCCGTGCGGGTGCTGCACGGTCCGTACGACCAGCAGTGGCTCATCCCGGACCACCGGCTCATCGACGGGGCACGGCCCCAGTTGTGGCGCGTCGGCGACGATCAGCAGACGCATCTGGTCGAGACGGCGCACGACCCCCGCCGCCCCGGCCCTCTGGTCACCTTCACGACGCTGCTGCCCGACGGTCACTGCGCCGCCGGCCGCCCCGGACGCATCAGGCCGCTCCACCGGCGCCGCGGCGGCCGTGAACCGAATCTGCTCCCCGGGTTGACGGAGCACCTCGCCACGCGACTGGGCGGCTCCGTCAATGCGGAGGACGTGCTCGCCTGGATCGCGGCCACCGTCGGCGCGGGCCCCAACGGGCGTGCTGTGCCTCTGACTTCGGACGCCGTGCTCTGGCGGCGCGGAGTCGCGCTGG
>NZ_JACBXA010000316.1 GCF_013870515.1 Streptomyces albidus (ex Kaewkla and Franco 2022)
CCGCATGGCCGTCGTTCCGCTCGACCCGTCCCCGGTGCGCGGCAGCCACGGCCGGCCGTCAACGGGCTGTAGCCCAGGGCGAACTGAAGATGCTGGGTGAGTACGAAGAGGGTGCCCGCCAGCCCCAGGAAGAGCAGCATGCTGCCCGCGCTCGCGCCGAGGAAGGCCGGGGTGCGCAGCAGCTCGAAGTTCACCATCGGAGCGGGGTGGCGGCGCTCCCACGCGAGGAAGCCCGCGCCGAAGAGGAGGGAGGCGGTCAGCGACCCGAGGACCGCGAGCGAGGTCCAGCCCTCACCCGCCGCGTGGATCACGCCGAAGACCAGAGTCGTCATCGTCGCCGACCCCAGCAGGGCCCCCACCGGGTCCGACGGGCGCGGCACCCTCTCGGCGGACTCCGGGAGCAGCCACATGCCGGCGAGCACCACCACGATCACCGGCGGCAGGTTCACCAGGAAGACCGCTCCCCACCAGAAGCGGTCGACCAGCGCACCGCCCACGATGGGCCCGGCAGCCACGCCCAGAGCGGAGCAGCTGCCCCATACGGCGATGGCACGGGGGCGCTCCCGTGCGGGGAAGACGTCGACCAGGATGGCGAGGGTGCCCGGCATGACGAAAGCGGCGGCCAGCCCCATCACGCCGCGCGCCACGATGAGTTGACCCGGCCCCTGTGCCGTGAGCGCCACGAGGGAGCCCACGCCGAATCCGGCTGCGCCCAGAAGCGTCGCCCGCTTGCGCCCGTACCGGTCGGAGAGCGTCCCGGCCGTGAGCAGGGCCGCGGCGAAGACCACCGCGTAGCCGTCGACGATCCACTGGGTCAGGCCGATGCCCGCGTCCAGGTCCCGCATGATCTTGGGGACCGCCACGTTCAGCAGGCCGTTGTTCAGGATGATCACGAACAGCGCGAGGGAGAGTACCCCGAGCATCCACCAGCGCCGCGGATCCGCGCTCTCGGCCGTACTCGTTGTCGGCATCGCAGGGTCCCTCCGTCGCTCGCGCTGCACCGTGATGCTGGAGCACGGTCCTGAAGTCACGCTTGCGGCAGACGACTTGGGCTGCTGAGGGGCCGTCCGTACCGGCTCCGGTTCCACGCCCACTTCCTGCGGCGCCGTCTTCCACCAGCCACCCCCGCGAGACCGCGGCCTTTAGCCGGGCCAAAGCTGCGGGCCCGAACATCCCGGCAGGCGGTTCACAGGTGCGGTCAAGTGCCCGGCACACCCGGCACGCACGTACCGGCGGACGAAGCCACCGACGATGGGAGGATCATGCGCTGGGAAGGCGTTTACGTGGCGGGCACCGGGAGCTGGCTTCCCGAGCCGGTCCCGGCCGAGTCCGCCGTGCAGGACGGCCGTTACGACCCGGAACAGGCCGCCGCCGACGATCTGGTGTCGGTCCGGGTGGCGAGCGAGGAGACGGCCCCGCCCGACATGGCCGTCGAGGCAGCCGTCACCGCACTCAAGCGTTCCGGCCTGGACGCACACGACGTCGAGCTGCTGGTGCACACCGGCATCTGGTTCCAGGGCGTGGAGATGTGGCCCGCGGCTTCGTACGTCGCCGGGCACGCACTTGGCCGGCATGTGCCTGCCTTCGGCATGCGGCAGGAGTGCAACGCCTCCCTCGGCGCGCTCGAAGTCGCCGCCAGGCACGTGCAGTCCGGGCCGCCGACCGCGGCCGCGATGGTCACCACCGCGGACCGCTTCGGCGAACCGATGATCCAGCGCTGGAGCAGTGAGCCGGGCTTCGTCTACGGCGACGGCGCCACGGCGATGCTGCTGTCGCGGCGCGGCGGCTTCGCGAGGCTCCTGTCCACGGTGACCGGGGCGGACAACTCGCTGGAGGCGGTCGTACGAGGCGAGGGGTTCGCCCCCCGCCCCACGAACGAGCCGCTCGATCTCGCGGGCCGCGTCGAGCACTTCATCAGGACCAGCAGCGGCGGCTTCCGCATGGCGACCGAGCGGGTCTCCGCAGTCGTACGCGAAGTCGTGGCCACCGTGCTTACCGAGGCCGGCACCGACCTCAACGGAATCGCGCGCGTCGTGGTGCCCGCCAGCGGCCGGTCCCGGATGGACTGGCAGGTGCGGCAGATGCTCGGCATCGACATGGCCAAGTCCACCTGGGACTTCGCCCGTCAGGCCGGTCACCTCGGCGCCGGCGACCAGTTCGCAGGCTTCGACCACCTCGTGGAGACCGGCCAGGTCCGCAAGGGCGACAAGGTCCTGCTCGTGGGCGGCGGTTCGGGCTTCAGCTGCACCTGCGCGGTGGTCCAGATGACCGAAGAGCCCGAGTGGGCGCAGACCGACGTGCGTGCGGAGGCATCATGAACACAGCGCGGACCGACGGCCCCGCGAGCGCCGCCCCCCTGGTGGAGAACGCCGCGCAGGCGATCCTGGCCCCCGCGGTGGCGCACAACCCCGACGGCCCCGCCGTACGCGACCGGGCCGGCGTGTGGACGTACGCCGAACTCGACGCTGCGTCACGGGCGTTCGAGGGGGAGCTTCGACGGCTCGGAGTGAAGCCCGGGGACCGCGTGCTCGTACGGGCGGGCAGCGTCAGGGAGTTCACGGCCATGCTCTACGGCACGTGGCGGCTCGGAGCCGTGTTCGTGCCGATCAGCTTCGCCATGCGCACCTTCCATCTGCGTTCAGTGATCGCCGACTCCGAGCCCGCGCTGATCGTGGCGACCGCCGCGGAGCGGGACGGTGTCGAAGGCTTCCCCTGGCCCGGCGGCGTACCCGTGAGGGTCCTGGAAGACCTGGACTTCACCGCGACGGAGCTCGCGGACAGCGACGCACCGGCTGCCGCGCCCGTGCCCGCGGACCGGCTGGCCCTGCTGATCTACACCTCCGGCAGCACCGCGGCACCCAAGGGAGTCGCCTGCCCGCACGCCCCCGTGGTCTTCGCCGCCCGCGCCATCGCCGACCGCCTCGAGTACCAGCCGGACGACGTCGTGCTCACGGCCGTGCCGCTCTCCTTCGACTACGGCCTGTACCAGGTCCTGCTCTGCGCGCTCGCCCGCGCCGAACTGCTGCTGTCCGACGCGGACGGGCACGCCCGTCTCCTCGGCTACGCCCGCGACCACGGCGCCACCGTGCTCCCGCTGGTGCCCTCGCTGGGCGAGGTCCTGGTGCGGCTCGCCGCGCGCGACCCGCGGCCGACGCGTCTGCGGCTGTTCACCAACACCGGCGCAGCCCTCAACGCGCCGCTCATCGCGGCACTCCGGGAGAGCTTTCCCGGCGCGAAGGTGGCACCGATGTTCGGCACCACGGAGTGCAAACGCATCACCGTGCTGGAACCGGACGGCGACCTGGAGCGCCCGGGCTCCGTCGGGCCCGCGCTGCCGGGCACCGAGGTGCTGATCCTCGACGAGGACGGGCAGGCCCTTCCGGCGGGCGACGTCGGCGAGATCGCCGTACGCGGCCCGCACGTGATGGCCGGGTACTGGCGTGCGCCGGAGGTGACGGCGCAGCGATTCCGTACCGGCGCGGACGGCACGGTCACCCTCCACACGGGCGACTACGGCTGGCTCGACGCCGACGGGCACCTCTACTTCCAGGGGCGGAGGGACGACCTGTTCAAGCGGCGCGGACTGCGCATGAGCGCCATCGAGATCGAAGCCGCGACCCTCGACGTCACCGGCGTGCGCGAGGCGGCGCTGCTCGTGCCGGAAGCGGGCCGCGACATGGTCCTCTTCGTCGTCGGCGACGCGCTGACGCCCGAGGACGTGCTGCTCCAGCTCGCCGACCGCCTTGAGCAGGCGAAGGTGCCGGAGATCTGCCACATGCTGCAGGCCCTGCCCCTCACGCCCAACGGCAAGACGGACCGCAAACGCCTCAAGGCGCTTCTCGACGGGGAGTTCAAGGAGGCCGTTCGTGAGGGTTGAGCAGACCGTTGAGCAGACCATGCGCGTTCGGGGGCGGGGCCGCAAACGCCTCAAGGCGCTTCTCGACGGGGACTTCAAGGAGGCCGTTCATGAGCGCTGAGCAGACCGTTGAGCAGACCATGCGTACCCCGGGACGGGGCGGGCGACTGGCGGAACTCGTCGAGAGCTACGGCAGCCCGCTCTACGTATACGACCTGTCCAGAGTGCGGAAGGCGTACGAGGATCTGCGCACCGCGCTGCCCGACCCCTCCCGCATCTACTACTCGCTCAAGGCCAACCCGCATCCCGACCTCGTGGCCGAACTGCGCCGCTGCGGCGCCCGCGCGGAGGTCACCTCCAAGGGCGAGCTCGCATCGGCACTGGAAGCCGGATGCCGGGCCCGTGAACTCCTCTACTCGGGTCCGGGCAAGACGCCCGGCGAGCTGGACGAGGCCATCGCCCGGGGAGTGCGCTCGTACTCCGCGGAGTCTTTCGGCGACCTGGAACGCATCGGCGAAGCGGCCACCGCCCGCGGCGTCTGGGCGGACTGCGTGCTGCGCATCAACGCCGCCGGGGCGCCGGGGAGCGCCGGCCTGCGGATGACCGGCAGCGCATCGCAGTTCGGATTCGACCTGGACGCACTGCTGGGGGCGCCCGAGCGTCTGAAGGTGCACGGAGCACGCGTCGTCGGGCTGCACTTCTTCCCGCTGACCAACGCGCGCGACGAGGAGAGCCTGCGCGCAGAGCTGGTGCAGAGCATCGCCACCGCGGCCGAACTGCGCTCCGCGCTGGGCATCGAACTGCGCCTGGTCGACCTCGGAGGCGGCTTCGCCGCACCGTACGCCGTGCCGGGGGAGCGGCCCGGTTACGCGGGGCTGCGGGACGCGGTCAGCGAGGCCCTCGACGACCACCTCCCGGGCTGGCGCGAGGGCGCCCCCGTGGTCGCCTTCGAGTCCGGGCGCCATCTGGTCGGCGACAGCGGCGAGTTGGTGTGCACCGTCACCGACGTCAAGGACAGCAGGGGCACTTCGTACGCGGTCCTCGACTCGGGCATCAACCACCTGGGCGGGCTCTCGGGGCTGGGGCGGCTGCTGCCGATGTCCGCGCGGCCCCTGGAGACGGACAGCCCGCACGCCGCTTCCGGTGAGGAGGCGCAGGACTCGCAACGCTCGCAGGACGCAGTGGCCTCCCGCGCCACGCTCGCGGGACCGCTGTGCACCCCGGCGGACGTGCTGGGGCGCGGGGTCGAACTGCCCGGCCTCCAAGCGGGACAGCTCATTTCCTTCCCCAACGTGGGCGCCTACGGGCTGACGGCCAGTCTGCTCGGTTTCCTCGGGCATCCCGCCCCCGTCGAGGTCGTCACGGACGGCGGCGAAGTCATCACCGCCACCCGCCTCGCACTGCACAGACAGTCGGCCGGAACCCCGGCCGAAGCACCGACCGCCGCCAAGGAGTTGCAATGACCACCGATCAGTGGGACGCGTCGTACGAGGAGCTGCTGCGGGGCGCGCTGCCCCGGCTCGCGGAGAAGGAGACCGTCTCACCCGACACCAGTCTGAAGGCCGTCGGGCTGGACTCCCTCGCCATGGTCGAGGTCCTCGCCCTGGTCGAGAACGAGTACGGAATCACCATCCCCGACGACGAGTTGGTGGCCGGCGTCTTCGACACGCCCGGCACCCTGTGGACGCTCGTCTCCGCGTTGCGGGAGCAGCGCACGGCGGGCGCCTGAAAGGGGCCCGCTCCGCGCGGGCCCCGCACGCGGCCACCTCCCGAGGCGCCCCACGGGTCGAGGCTGCGCCGACCGAGCGCGCATTGGTAGCCGGCGCCGAGGTGCTCATCCCGATCGG
>NZ_JACBXA010000317.1 GCF_013870515.1 Streptomyces albidus (ex Kaewkla and Franco 2022)
GCCGGGACGCCCGGTTGCCGCCGTACGGGTGGTGGTCGACGCGCCGGGACATGAACTGATCCGTCTGGGGACACTGCGAGGTGGAATATCTGCATTCCGCGTACTTCGCGGCATTCCGCCTGCATTCCTCGAATGGCACCGATCCTTGCTGCTCCCCTGGAGGTGAGCGAGTCATGGCCATGCCTCTGCGTCAGACCGTCCGTATCGGCAGCTATCTCTTTCAGCAGAAGCTGCGCGGCCGCGAGAAGTTCCCGTTGATCGTGGAGCTGGAGCCGTTGTTCGCCTGCAACCTCAAGTGCGAGGGCTGCGGGAAGATCCAGCACCCGGCCGGTGTGCTCAAGCAGCGGATGCCCGTCGCGCAGGCTGTCGGAGCGGTGACGGAGTCGGGTGCGCCGATGGTCTCCATCGCCGGCGGAGAACCGTTGATGCACCCCCAGATCGGCGAAATCGTCAGGCAGTTGGTGGCGAAGAGGAAGTACGTCTTCCTGTGCACCAACGCGATGCTGCTGCGCAAGAAGATGGACGACTTCACACCGTCCCCCTACTTCGCGTTCGCCGTGCACATCGACGGGCTGCGCGAGCGGCACGACGAATCGGTGGCCAAGGAGGGCGTCTTCGACGAGGCAGTCGAGGCGATGAAGGAGGCCAAGCGGCGCGGCTTCCGGGTCACCACGAACTCCACCTTCTTCAACACCGACACACCGCAGACCATCATCGAGGTGCTGGACTACCTCAACGACGAACTGCGCGTGGACGAGATGATGATCTCGCCCGCCTACGCGTACGAGAAGGCCCCCGACCAGGAGCACTTCCTGGGCGTCGAGCAGACCCGCGAGCTGTTCCGCAAGGCGTTCGCCGACGGCAACCGGCGCCGCTGGAGGCTCAATCACAGCCCGCTCTTCCTCGACTTCCTCGAGGGCAAGGCGGACTTCGCCTGCACCGCCTGGGCGATTCCCAACTACTCGCTCTTCGGCTGGCAGAGGCCCTGCTACCTGATGAGTGACGGGTACGTGCCGACGTACAAGGAACTCATCGAGGAGACCGACTGGGAGGCCTACGGCCGCGGCCGCGACTCCCGCTGCGCCAACTGCATGGCCCACTGCGGCTACGAGCCGACCGCCGTGCTCGCCACGATGGGCTCGCTGAAGGAGTCGCTGCGCGCCGCGCGCGACAGCGTCCGCGTCTGACGTCATGCGGTCCCGGCGGCCGTGCGCGCGCGAACTCGTGCGTGACGGCCGTCGCCGTCGGCCCGGGCGCGCGTGCCCGAGCCGCACACCACAACAGAAGAGCCCACGAAACCGAGAAGGGGGCCGGGGCAATGAGCGACTTCGACCTCACGAAGCTTCTGGCGGAACGCGGAGCCGAGCGTTACGAGCTGCACACCCGGCATCTGAATCACCAACTGCCGCGGATGCTGCGCACGATCGGCTTCGACAAGGTCTACGAACGGGCCGAGGGTGCCAGCCTGTTCGACGCCGAGGGAGACGACTACCTCGACATGCTCGCCGGGTTCGGCGTGATGGGACTCGGGCGGAACCATCCCGTCGTACGGCGCGCACTGCACGAGGTGCTGGACGCGCAGCTCGCGGACCTCACGCGGTTCGACTGCCCGCCGCTGCCCGGGCTTCTGGCCGAGGCGCTGCTCGCCCGCGCGCCCGGCATGGAGCGCGTCTTCTTCGGCAACAGCGGTACGGAGGCGGTGGAGACGGCGCTGAAGTTCGCGCGCTACGCCACCGGGCGGCCCCGGATCCTCTACTGCGACCACGCCTTCCACGGCCTGACCACCGGTTCGCTCTCCGTCAACGGCGAGGAGTGCTTCCGCCGGGGCTTCGCGCCGCTGCTCCCCGACACCGCCGTCCCGCTGGGTGATCTGGGCGCGCTGGAGCGGGAGTTGAGGCGCGGTGATGTGGCGGGGCTCATCGTGGAGCCGATCCAGGGCAAGGGCGTGCTTGCGGCGCCGCCCGGATACCTGGCGGCGGCAGGGGAGTTGCTGCACCGCCACGGTGCGCTGCTGATCGCGGACGAGGTGCAGACGGGACTCGGCAGAACCGGCGACTTCCTCGCGTACCAGCACGAGGCGGAGGTGCAGCCGGACCTGGTGTGCGTGGCGAAGGCGCTCTCCGGCGGCTTCGTACCGGTCGGTGCCACCCTCGGCAAGGAGTGGGTGTTCAGGAAGGTCTACTCGTCGATGGACCGGGTGCAGGTCCACTCGGCCAGTTTCGGCTCCAACGCGCAGGCGATGGCGGCCGGCCTGGCGACCCTGCACGTGCTGGAGGACGAGAACCTGATCGCCAACGCGCGGCGCATGGGCGACCTCTTGCGCGAGAGGCTCGCGGCGCTCGTCGACGACTACGAGCTGCTGCACGAGGTGCGTGGGCGCGGACTGATGATCGGCATCGAGTTCGGCAGGCCCAAGTCGCTTGCCCTGCGTAGTCGTTGGACGATGCTTCAGGCTGCACGGCGGGGCCTGTTCGCACAGATGGTGGTCGTGCCGCTGCTCCAGCGCCACCGCATCCTCACCCAGGTGTCGGGTGACGAGCTCGAAGTGATCAAGCTGACCCCGCCGTTGGTGATCGGGGAGCGCGAAGTCGACCGCTTCGTCGGCGCGTTCACGGAAATCATGGACGAGGCGCACAACGGTGGCGGGCTGCTGTGGGACTTCGGGCGCAACCTGGTCAAGCAGGCGGTCGCCAACCGCTGAGCATCCTCACCGAGAACGTGCCGGTCTCCGATCCGCGCCCGTACGAACCGGGCCCGGGGGCTTGTCAGGCGTCCTCGAGGAGCCTGTCGCGCAGCCGCTCGCGCGTTTCCGGGGCGAGCCCGAGGCCCTCGGAGAGGTACTTCTCCACGCCGCCCCAGGTCTCGTCGATGGTGGTCAGAGCGGCGGCGAGATAGGTGGAGCGCGCGTCGAAGAGCGGGGAGAGCAGCTCCACGACCTCGGGGGACATCCCCGCCTGGGACTTGCCGCCGCGGTGCATCTTGTAGCGCCGGTGCGGGGAGTTGGACTCCAGGTAGTCGGCCTCGATGGCCTCCTGCTCCACGCCGAGCGCCATGAGCGTCACGGCGATGGAGAGCCCCGCGCGGTCCTTGCCGGCGGCGCAGTGCATCAGCGCGGGCACGCTGTCGTCGGCGAGGGCGTGCAGCACACGGCTGTGCTCTGCGGTGCGGCCCTTGATGATCGAACGGTACGAGGCGATCATCCGCGCTGCGCCCTGTCCGTCGGAGAGGACCATGCGCAGCTGGTCGAGCTCTCCGTCGCGGACCATCTTCCAGAACTCCGCGCCGTCGGCCGGGTCGGTGAGGGGGATGTTCACGTTGCGCACGCCCGGCAGCTCCACGTCGGGGCCCTCGAGCGCCTGGTCGGCGGAGTTGCGGAAGTCGAAGACGGTGTGCAGCCCGAGGCCGCTGAGGAAGGCGCTGTCCTCTTCCGTCGCGTGGGCCAGGTGGCCGCTCCGGAAGAGCACGCCGTGGCGCACCCGGCGCCCGTCTGCCGTCGGCACCCCGCCGACGTCGCGGAAGTTGCGCACCCCGGTCAACGTGGGTTCGGCGGACTGCTGGCTCACAGATGCTCCCTCTGTCTCTTCGACTGCCGGTGCCGCCGACGATACGACATGGGCCGGACGCACCGGCGGCCGTGCATCGAGGGCTGTGCGCACTCCGTGAGCAGGCCGACGCGGAAAGTGTTCACAGGGAGTGACGGCAGGGATGGAACCTCGCCATCGAGGGGGCGAATTCCGGTCGGAATGTGTGGGGGCCGGGCGGGGGTGCGAAGGGCCTGGCGGGAGCTGCATATGCCTGTGTCAGCAGAAAGGCGCCGGACCGGCATGCGTGGGATGGGTGCTTCGCCCGAATCGGCGTACGGCGCCGGCTGGTCGATGCGATTCCGCTTGCGGGGCCGAGGGCAGGGGTGCCGCGTGGCGCGGGAGCGGGAGGCCGTCATGCGGCGTCCAGTTGCGGTGCCGTGAGGGTGAAGTCCCAGGTCAACGAGGGTTGTTGAGGTGTGCGGCAGGTGCTGGAGCCGCACCGCCGGGCGGCTCGGAAGGCCCGCGGACGAGGGGTCCTCGGTGGTGGCGAAGCGTAACTGAGGGACTCCGTAAGGGAGTTAGGATCAAGATCCGCTCCCGGACAGACGGACGAGATCTTCACTCGTTAGGAGCTGGCGAAGGGTGGCGAATATGTCATCTGCGTCCGCGCTAAGTTGCTGTGAGGGCTAGCGTGGCAATGGCGCTCTGAGACCGAGCTGACGCGCGCTGTAACCGTGCTTCGAGGAAGCCCACCCGCAGACCTCAACTCAACCGAGGAATCCGATGCATGAACCCCCGAGCCATGCGGTGCAGACAGGAAGGGGAACCTCCGATCCCGCAACTCCCCCAGGGGCCCTCCCCGGAAGCGTCCCGCTTCCGGTAGCCGCACAGGTGCCCAACGGTGCGGTCCCACACGGAGCCACCGGCGTGACCCCGGCGCCCGGCGGCAACGGATCACGGCGACGGCACGGCCGCGCCCCCGTCCGTCAGAACCCGAGCGACGCGGCACACCGGCGGCGCGTCGTGCGCCTCGCCGTCGCGCCGGCAGGAGTCGTGGCCGTGGTCGCGGCAGCCGTGGTGGCGTACGTGATGAGCTTCGAAGGCGGCCTCGACGCCTCGGGCAGCCCCGCCTCCGGGAGTGACGGCAACGTGCTGTGGAGTGTGCTCGGCGGAGCGCTCTTACTCGTCTGCGGCGTGATCGTCGGCGCCGCGTACTCGGCCACCATCGAAGCTCGCAGCGCTCTGGAACGTCACACGTCGCTGCGCCGCACGGTGGCCCGTGGACAGTCCGAAGTCCGCTCCCTCCTGCGCAGCCTCGAACAGGGTGAACGCCCTCGGCTGCGTCCGCGGCCGGCACTGCCGGATCCGAGCGCGCACGCCGACGCCTACGACCTCCTCACCCACGAACTGGCCCTCGCCCAGCACGTCGCCGAGACGGCGGTGACCGAAGCCGTCGCGCTCATGCGCAGCAACTCGAGCGGCAGCGAGGAGAAGGTCGAGGTCTTCGTCAACCTCGCCCGCAGGCTGCAGTCCCTCGTCCATCGTGAGATCGAGCTGCTGGACGAGCTGGAGAACCAGGTCGAGGACCCCGATCTGCTCAAGGGCCTCTTCCATGTGGACCACCTCGCCACCCGCATCCGCAGGCACGCGGAGAACCTCGCCGTGCTGGGCGGCGCCGTCTCCCGGCGTCAGTGGAGCCGGCCGGTCACCATGACCGAGGTCCTGCGCTCCTCCATCGCCGAGGTCGAGCAGTACCCCCGGGTCAAGCTGGTGCCGCCGATCGAGGGCACCCTCCGGGGTCACGCGGTGGCCGACGTCATCCACCTCCTGGCCGAACTCGTCGAGAACGCAACGGTCTTCTCCGCCCCGCAGACCCAGGTCCTGCTGCGGGCGCAGCACGTGACGTCCGGTCTGGCCATCGAGGTCGAGGACCGCGGCCTGGGCATGACGGCCACCGAGCAGAACCGCATGAACGCCGTGCTCTCCGACCCCGAGCGCATCGACGTGGGGGAGCTGCTGCAGGACGGGCGCATCGGGCTGTTCGTGGTCTCGGCGCTCGCGCAGCGGCACGGCATCGTCGTCCAGCTCCAGAGCAACATCTACGGCGGCATCCAGGCAGTGCTCGTGCTGCCGCGCGAGGTGCTCGGCGAGGAGCCGGGCGCGC
>NZ_JACBXA010000318.1 GCF_013870515.1 Streptomyces albidus (ex Kaewkla and Franco 2022)
CCGCTGCCCTTCATCGTCCGCCGCTGCGAGGCGTAGTCGACGTGCACGAGGCCGAAGCGCTTGTCGTAGCCGTAGGCCCACTCGAAGTTGTCCAGCAGCGACCACGCGAAGTAACCGGCAAGCGGCGCCCCTCGGTTGACGGCGTTCGTGCACGCCGCGAGGTGCTCCTCCAGATAGCGGGTGCGCTCGGGGTCGTCGATCTGCCCGCCGGGGCCCACGACGTCGGGGTAGGCCGAGCCGTTCTCGGTGACGTACAGGCAGCGGGCGCCGTAGTCGTCGGTCATCCGCAGGAGCGTCTCCGTCAGCCCCTCGGCGTGCACCTCCCAGTCCATGGCGGTGCGCCGGGCGCCCGGCAGAAGCACCTGCCGCGCGCGGGGGAGCGGGCCGCCGGGCTCGTCGGTGACGAGACTGCGGAAGTAGTAGTTCAGGCCCAGCCAGTCCAGAGGGGCCGCGATGGTCTCCAAGTCCCCGGGTTTCTCCGGGAGTTCAACGCCGTACAGCTCCCGCATGTCCGCCGGGTAGCCCCGGCCGTGCAGCGGGTCCATCCACCAGCGGTTGACGTGCCCGTCCGCGCGGCGCGCGGCGGCGACGTCCGCCTCGCGGTCCGTGGCGGGCTCGCAGTGCGTGAGGTTGTTGACGATGCCGACCTGGGCGTCCGGGACGGCCGCGCGGATGGCCTGCACGGCCAGCCCGTGTCCCAGGTGCAGGTGGTACGAGGCGCGCACGGCCGCCGTGATGTCGGTCAGACCGGGCGCCATCTTCCCTTCCAGATGACCGATCCACGCAGAGCACAGCGGCTCGTTGAGGGTCGCCCAGTGCTGGACGCGGTCTCCCAGCCGCTCGGCCACCGCCGCGGCGTACGCGGCGAAGTGCTCCGCGGTCTCCCGTGCGGGCCAGCCGCCGCGGTCCTGGAGGACCTGCGGCAGATCCCAGTGGTAGAGCGTCGGGAAGGGGGTGATGCCCTCTTCGAGGAGCGCGTCGGTCAGCCGGTCGTAGAAGGCGAGGCCGGGCGCGCTGACCTCTCCGTCGCCGCCGGGCACGACGCGGGGCCAGGCGAGGGAGAAGCGGTAGGCGTCCACGCCCAGCTGCTTCATCAGCCCGATGTCCTCACGCCAGCGGTGGTAGTGGTCGCACGCCACGTCACCGGTCTCACCGCCCGCGACGGCACCCGGAACGCGGCAGAAGGTGTCCCAGATGGACTCCGAGCGGCCGTCCTCGTCGACGGCGCCCTCGATCTGGTATGCCGAAGTGGCCACGCCCCAGAGGAAGTCGGGGGGCAGCGACAGCGCGGAGTGCGCCGAGGCGGGTGACGGCGCTGGGGCGGAGGCGGCGAAGGATTCGGACACGGACTTCCCTTCCGTACGGGCGGTGCCGGGGCCGGAGCCCGGGTTCACCGCAGCAAGTCGCGGCCTGTGGCGCTCACTTGACGGCGCCGGCGGTGAGACCTGTGACGAGATAGCGCTGGAGCAGCAGGAACCCGGCGACGACGGGCACGCTCGCGACCAGCGAGGCGGCCATGACCTGGTTCCAGTAGACCTGGGTCTGCGTGGAGTAGCCCTGGAGGCCGATCGCGAGGGTGCGGGTGGCCTCGTTCGTCATCACGGAGGCGAACAGGACCTCGCCCCACGCCGTCATGAAGGAGTAGACGGCGACGGCGACGATGCCCGGCACGGCGGCGGGCACCACGACGCGGAACAGGGCGCCGAGCGGGCCGCATCCGTCGGTGAGCGCCGCCTCGTCCAGGTCGCGCGGGATCGAGTCGAAGTAGCCGATCAGCATCCAGACCGAGAACGGCAGCGTGAAGGTGAGGTAGGTGACGATGAGCGCGCCGCGTGAGCCGTACAGTGCGATGCCCGTCGCGTTGCCGAGGTTGACGAAGATCAGGAAGAGCGGCAGCAGGAAGAGGATGCCGGGGAACATCTGCGTCGAGAGGATCGTGACCGTGAACAGCCGCTTGCCGCGGAAGCGGTACCGGCTGACGGCGTAGGCGGCGAACGTCGCGATCAGGACGGAGGCGCCGGTCGCAGAGCCCGCCACGATCAGCGAGTTGACGAAGTAGTCGGCCAGCGGGACCGTGCTCCAGATGTCCAGATACGGGCTGACGGTCACCCGCGTGGGAATCCAGCGGAAGCCGCCCGAGACGTCCTGGAGCGGCTTGAGCGAGCTGCTCAGCATCACCAGCAGCGGTGTGGCCGCGAAGACGGCGAGCAGCGTCAGCACGATGCGCCGCGTCCAGACGAAGGAACGCGGCGGCGCCGTCGGGGACGCCTTCGGCCTGCCCCTTGGAACGGCTGTGCCCTGAAGGGGAGTTGCGGCAGCGGGGGCCCGGGTCCCGGTCATCGTGCTTTCCTCCCCCGGCCGGTCGCCAGCAGGTAGCAGCCCGTCACCACGAGCAGGAACAGCAGCAGGAGCACGGACATGGCGGATCCGGAGCCGAAGTCCCAGGTGACGAACGAGGATTGGTAGATGTGGATCGAGATCAGGTCCGCCGCCTCGGGTGCCGACTTGCCGAAGAGGATGTACGGCACGTTGAAGTCGTTGAAGGTCCACAGGAACAGGACCAGCACGAGCACCTGGTTGACCGGCCGCAGCGAGGGCAGCGTGATGCGGCGGATCTGCTGCCGGATGCCCGCCCCGTCGACCTGGGCGGCTTCGTAGAGCTCCCTGGGGATGTTCTGAAGCGCCGCCATCAGGATGAGGAAGGCGAAGGGCCAGGTGCGCCACACGGAGACGACGACCAGGGCGATGAAGCTGTTGTCCCCGATCAGCCAGAACGGTTCGGAGTCGGTGAGCCCCAACTGGTCGTGGATGACGTGGTTGACCATGCCGTCGTCCCGCTGGAGCAGGAAGGACCAGGTGATGACGGCGGTGTAGACGGGCAGCGCGTACGGCGTCAGGAACAGCGCCCGCAGCAGGCCCCGGCCGCGGAAGGTCTCCTGCATGAGGATCGCGGCCGTCACACCCAGCAGCCAGGCCAGTCCGACGGCCAGCACGGTGAACGCGCAGGTGATCAGGAAGGAGTCGAGCAGGGCCTCGCCGACCGGCGCGTTCACGTCGACGGCGATGCGGAAGTTGTCGGTGCCCGCCCAGGGCGCCAGGTCCCAGTTGCGGATGTACTCCTGCGTGAGCTCCTTGAAGCTCATCACGACGCCGACCGCCATCGGGGCCAGGTGGATGAGGATTTCCAGGATCAGCGCCGGCAGCAGCAGGAGGTAGGGCAGTCCCGCCCGGCGCAGGCGGTCGGGGAGGATGCGCCTGCGCCGGACGTGTTCGGGCCCCTTGCCGGGCGGCCCCGGCTCGTCCTCGGTGCGGGACGTGCCGGGAGGGCTGAGCGTGGTCATGGGACGACGCTCACTTCCGCATCTGCTGCTGGGCCGCGGAGAGTTCCTTGCGCACCGACTCCGTCGTCACCTTCCGGCCGGCTGCGGCGTCCGCGAACAGCTCCTTCGTCGCCGTGCCGACGAGCGTCTCGAACTTCGACTCGTCCGGTACCTGCGGCAGCGGCGCGGAGGCGGTGTTGAGCACCTCGCGCAGCACCTTCAAGTCGGGGGTGTCGAAGGCCTTGTCGCTCTGGGCGGCCTCCACCGGGGGAATGGCGCCGTAGGCGGCGTTCAGGGTGCGCTGCTCCTTGTCGGAGGTCATGAACTTCACGAACTCCATGGCGCCGTCGATGTTGTCGGTGTTCTTGAAGACGGCCAGATTGATGCCCGCCACCATCGACTTGGTGCCCTTCTCACCCGAGCCGGGGGCCTGCACGGGCAGCGGAGCGACTCCGTACTCGTCCTGCTTCATGCCGTTCGACTTGATGCTGGTCGCCGCCGCCTGCCACAGCAGCATCCCGGCCTTGCCGGTGGCGAAGTCGCGTATGGTCTCGCGCTTCGCGTACTCCGCGTTGCCGGGCGCGGCGATCTTGTCGTTCGCGAGCAGGTCGACGTACTGCTTGACGGCCTTGACGGCTCCTGCAGAGTCGAAGTCGGGCTTGCCGGAGGAGTCGAAGAAGTCCGCGCCGTGCTGCTTGCCGAGGATGAAGGCGTGGTGCGAGTTCTCCACCGGGTCGCCGCCCTCGACGGCGAGTCCGTACTTGCCGTCGCCGGTGAGCTTCTTGCCGGCCTTCACCAACTCGCCCCAGGTGGTGGGCGGTCCGTCGATGCCGGCGTCCTTGAACATCTTCTTGTTGTAGTAGAGGCCGTAGGCGAGGGAGTAGATCGGCACCGCGGCCGGGTCCTTGCCCTCGGCGCCGGTGGCGGCCAGCGCGGAGGGCGTGAAGCGCTTGGCGCCGCCGATCTTCGCCAGGTGCGCCTCGTCCCACGGGAGCAGCGCACCGGTGGCCTGGAGAGAGGCCGACCAGGTGTTGCCGATGTTGAGCACGTCCGGGCCCTGACCGGACGACGTCGCGGCAAGGATGCGGTCCAACAGGCTGTCCCACGGGATGACTTCGAGCTTGACCTTGATGCCCGTCTGCTTCTCGAAGCGCTTGAGCTCAGGGGTGAGCACCTGCTTGTCGTGGGCGATGCTCGTGCCCTGGTTGCTGGCCCAGTAGGTCAGTTCCTTCGGCTTGTCGTTGCTGCCCTCGTCGCTGGTCGAACTGCCGCCCCCGCAGGCGGCGGTCACTGCCGTGAGCGCGGCGGCGAGTGTGGCGGTGGCGACGGTACGTGCCCGGCTTCGGCGCATGGCTGGTCGGCCCCTCTCCGAGGCGCTGCGTTTGACCTCTGAATGGTTCAGCGGCTTAATTTAGAGCGTGAGTTAAGTAGTGGGAGAAGTGCGCGTCAAGACTTCTGACAGAGGTGGCGCGAAGGCGGAGGAGCGGCTCATGGGTGGACGTGACAGGCGTACGGTGCGCGACCTGCGCCGCACCAACCGGGCCGCCCTGCTGCGCCACCTCTACTTCGAGGGTCCGCTCAGCCGTCAGGAGTTGGGGCCCGTCACCGGACTCAGTTCCGGCTCCATAAGCAACGTCGCCGCCGAACTGCTCGCTGAGGGCGTCCTGGAGGAGGCGGGCTCGGTCGACTCCGACGGCGGCCGCCCCCGTACGCTCCTGCGCGTCGCACCGGACAGCGCGTGCCTCATCGGCATCGACGTCGGCGAGACCCGGGTGCGCGTCGAGCTCTTCGACCTCAACCTCACCGAAGTGGCCCGCAGCGAACAGCCGTTGGCCGACGGCGGGCACGACGTGGCCATGGTCGTCCAGCTCATCGAGAAGGGCCTCGCCGCGGTCCTGGCGGGTGCGGACGGCCCGGCGGGCAAGCTGCTGGGCATCGGAATCGGCGTTCCCGGCATAGTCGAACAGCACGCGCACGGCGGTGCCGTCGTGCACGGGCAGACGATCGGCTGGGAATCCGTCCCCCTGGAGGCGCTGCTGCGCGAGTCCGCCGCGCTGCCGGAGAGCGTCCACGGCGCGGTCCCGCTCCACATCGACAACGGCGCCAAGACGCTGGGGCAGGCCGAGATGTGGTTCGGAGCGGGGCGCGGCGCGCGTGACGCCGTCATCACCCTGATCGGCTCCGGAGTGGGCGCCTGCATCGTCACCGACGGAAAACCTTACGGCGGAGCGACGTGCAGCGCGGGGGAGTGGGGCCACACCGTGCTCACTGTGCGTGGTCGCCGCTGCCGCTGCGGCGCACTCGGCTGCCTGGAGGCGTACGTGGGGGC
>NZ_JACBXA010000319.1 GCF_013870515.1 Streptomyces albidus (ex Kaewkla and Franco 2022)
ACTTCAGAGGAGCGTTTGCCGCCGGCCAGGCGCCCGACAACGTACAGCACGAACGCCACGGCGAGGACCGCGAAACCCGCCCAGACGGTCGGGTCGAGGACGAGGTCGGCCGCCCAGGTGCCGACCGCCTTGACGATCTTGCCGCCCAGGCCGATCAGACCCGCCATCGCGAGGCCGACCGGGACCAGCGAGAACGCAGCGATGCGGGTGGCGGCGGCGAAGCGCCGCCGGTAGGCCGTCAGGAAAGCGACGGCCAGGCCCGCCGCGGAGAGTGCGGCACAGACGGTCGTGGTCAGCATGAGTCCATTCTGCTACGCCCGGTACGGCGGATGCCATGCCCGGACCTGGAGCTGAGGGAGATCTCCGGGTCCGGGGGGCTCCGCGGGGCTGAGAGACTGTCCGCATGGACGACGCCGCACCCCGCCCCGTGCTCGACTTCTGGTGTGAACTGCAGTGCCCGGACTGCCACCGCGCGCAGCGGGATCTGAGCGCACTGCGGGAGCGTTACGGGGACCGGCTGGAGATCCGGCTCCGGCACTTCCCGCTGGAGAAGCACAAGCACGCCTACGCCGCCGCGCAGGCCGCCGAGGAGGCGTACGCGCAGGGCAAGGGCGATGCCTACGCGGCCGCCGTGCTGGAACGCACCGCCGAACTGGGCGCGCAGGGCGAGCAGTTGCTGCTGGAGGTGGCGCGGGAGCTGGGTCTGGACGCCGAGGAGTTCGAGACGGCCCTGATCGACGGACGTCATCTGCTGATCGTCGACGCCGACCAGGCCGAGGGCAAGGCGATCGGTGTCACGGGCACGCCGACCTACGTCATCGACGGCCGCCGGCTGGACGGCGGAGCGAGCCAGGAAGGGCTGAGGGAGCGGATCGAGGAGGTCGCCGACGCTCTCGTACGCGTCGACGGTTGAGCGCGAGGCGGCTCCCGACAGCCTTGCGGGTCAGAGCAGTTGCTTGAAGAAGTGATGCTCGACCGGGCGGTAGCCCAGCGACGAGTACAGGCGCAGCGCCGGGGTGTTGTGCGTGTAGACGTTCAATCCGATGACGCGGGCGCCGGCCGCCAGTGACTCACGCTCGGCGACGAGCATCAGGGACCGTCCGTGACCGTGGCCGCGTCGGTCCTCGGCGACCTCCACCTCGTAGACGTAACTGTCGGCGTCCGTACGGGGGCTGCGTTCGATATCGATCCACACCGTTCCGACGTCCGCGCCTTCGTGCGCGAGCACGCGGAGGAGCGCGCCGCGGGTGGCGGCCCCGGCTGGCAGCAGTTTGCGGAAGGACTCCTCGACCGCACGCTCGACCTCGTCGTCCGGAAGACCGCGCTCGGTGAACGTCCGCCGCAGCTTCGGCTCTCCACGTTCCCGCCAGGCGGGGAACTCCTCGTCGGTCATGGGGCGGGCCGAACTGCCCTCCGGCAGCTGCGGGGCCTCGCCCAGATCCTTGAGCATGGAGCGGCTGCGCTCGCGGTAGCCGAGGCCCCCGGCCAGCTTCAGCGCCCCCTGCGCACCGGCGGGCACGCTCATCTCCACACTCCGGCAGCGCCAGTCGCGCAGCACCTCCTCGGCCGCGAGGGCGGCGACCGCACCGCGTCCGCGCCGCCGCTCACGCTCCTCCACGACGAGCTGCTCCACGCGTCCGGTCGTCGGTCCGTACCGTGCGTGGGTGGCCAGCCGGAGAAGGCCGACGGGCCGGGAGTTGACACAGATGTCGTACGAGCGGGAGCGGGCGCCGTCGGCGTCGCGCTGCTCGGGTCCGGTGGGGCGCAGGGTCGTGGTCACCGCTTGAGTTCTACCGGCTGCGCCGCTCCACGTCACCCGGGTTCGTGCCGGCCGGTGTCCGCGGAGCGCGTCACGGGTCGATGTCGGCGGCGGAGCGTTCGTCGAAGACGCGCATCGCCTTGGCCGTGACCGGGCCCGGGGCGCCCGGCAGTTCACGTCCGTCGATGCGGTTCACGGCCTGGACGTCGCGCAGCGAGGAGGTCAGGAAGATCTCCTCCGCCTGCTCCAGGACCTCCAGCGGCAGGTCGGTCTCGCGGGCACCGGACCAGTCCACGACCAGGGCCCGGGTGATGCCCGCG
Organism: Streptomyces albidus (ex Kaewkla and Franco 2022); assembly: GCF_013870515.1. Lineage (GTDB taxonomy): Bacteria > Actinomycetota > Actinomycetes > Streptomycetales > Streptomycetaceae > Streptomyces > Streptomyces albidus. The sequence goes on from NZ_JACBXA010000319.1 coordinate 2,080, forward strand.
AGGCAGCCCGACTCCAGTGGCGGCGTGTGCAGTTCACCGTCGAGGACGACGAAGACGTTGGTGCCGGTGCCTTCGCAGAGCCTGCCCTGGGTGTTGCCGAAAAGGGCCTCGCCGGCGCCCTCCCGGTGAGCCCTGGAGAGGGCGATGACGTTCTCCGCGTACGAGGTCGTCTTCAGACCCGCGAGTGCGCCCCGCTCGTTGCGCGTCCAGGGGACGGTGATCGCGGCGGTGGCGTCGGGACGCCGCTCGGCCTCGGCGAGCGCGACGACGAGCGTGGGCCTTGCGTCACCGCGGTCCGAACCGAGGGGCGCGAGGCCGCCGGTGTAGGTGATCCGCAGCCGGGCGTGGGGGGCGGGCGACCCTTCGGTGACGGCGGCGCAGGCACGCCGCACCTCGTCGTGGTCGGGTTCCGGCAGGCCCATCCCGCGGGCGGAGACGGCGAGCCGCTCGATGTGCCGGGTGAGCGCGAAGGGGCGTCCCTCGCTGGCCTTGACGGTCTCGAAGACTCCGTCGCCGACCGTCAGACCGTGATCCAGCACGGACACCTGCGCGTCGTCCACGTCCCGGAGTCGGCCGTCGAGCCAGATCCTCATGGGACTCTCCTTCCGCTCGCCCCGCTGTGATGGTGCGTACCCGACGCTACCTTGAGCAGCCGGGAGGCCTTGAGTTCAGTCTCCGCCCACTCGGCCTCCGGGTCCGAACCCCAGGTGATCCCCGCGCCCGTTCCGAAACGCAGCAGAGGGGTGTCGTCGGGGGCGTCCCGCTCGATCCAGAAGGTGCGGATGCCCACTGCCAGCTCGCCCGTGCCGCGGTCCGCGTCCACCCAGCCGATTCCGCCGCAGTACGGGCCGCGGGGTGCCCTCTCCAGCTCGCGGATGATCCGCAGGGCGCTCAGCTTGGGGGCACCCGTGACCGAGCCGGGCGGGAAGGTGTCGCGCAGCAGCTCCGGCCATCCGGCGCCGGGGGCCAGTTCTCCTCGGACGGTGGAGACCAGGTGGACGAGGCCGGGGTGCGGCTCGACGCTGCACAGCACGGGGACCGTGACCGATCCGGAGGCACAGACGCGGCCGAGGTCGTTGCGCACCAGGTCGACGATCATCACGTTCTCGGCGTGATCCTTCTCCTGCAGGTCCGCGGCGGTACGGCCCGTGCCCTTGATCGGCCCTGAGATGACGGTACGGCCCGAGCGGCGCAGGTAGAGCTCCGGCGAGGCCGTGGCGACCTCCACGCCGTGCGCGGGGAGGCGGATCGTGCCGCCGTACGGTGCGGGGTTGCCGCTCGCGAGGAGGGCGGCCAGTTCGTCGATGTCGGAGGCGTCCGGGTCCGGGAGGGGGGCGCTCAGGACGCGGCAGAGGTTGGCCTGGTAGACGTCTCCGGCGGCTATGTGCTCGCGTATCCGGGCGACGCCCGCGGTGTAGGAGGAGCGGTTCATGGAGGTTCGCCAGGTGTGGAGCGCCGGTCCGCGCCAGCGCGTACCCGGTGTCCGCCGCCCGCTTCCGGCTGTGATTCGGGCGGAGGGCCGGCCCGTGGAACGCCCCACGTCGCGTACGTCGCCGAAGCGGGCGCACAGCAGCCGGCCTTCGAAGTCCGCCACCACGGCCCACCAGCCCGCGGACTCCAGTGCGGCGGGGTCGCTGGTGACGTCCCTCAGGTCGGTGGCGAGCACATCGCCGAAGCGGGCAAGCGGGGACGGGGGGTTCACAAAGCCGAGTCTAGGGTGCGGTCTCGGAGCGACCGGGGTGCGCCGACGGGCTCCGCGCTGCTGCCCCGCGGCCATCACGAGCGGTCACGCAGGGCAAACAGAATTTGAGCTGGCACCGATATCCGCTAGAGTTCACCACGTCGTCGGAACGCGGTAGCGGCCGACAACACCTGCGGACGTGGCTCAGTTGGTAGAGCATCACCTTGCCAAGGTGAGGGTCGCGAGTTCGAATCTCGTCGTCCGCTCTGAGTGGGGGTTTCCCAACTCCCACCTCGGTGGAGTGGCCGAGAGGCGAGGCAACGGCCTGCAAAGCCGTCTACACGGGTTCAAATCCCGTCTCCACCTCCAAGGACGATTAGCTCAGCGGGAGAGCGCTTCCCTGACACGGAAGAGGTCACTGGTTCAATCCCAGTATCGTCCACTGGGTCCGTGAGGACCCTCCCACTGCTTCGGCATGGGACTCGCGCGGTTAGCTCAGCGGGAGAGCGCTTCCCTGACACGGAAGAGGTCACTGGTTCAATCCCAGTACCGCGCACGCGACGGCCCCTTCGGGGGCCTTTCGTACGTCACACCACCAACGAGCCCTGCTCCAGGACGATTAGCTCAGCGGGAGAGCGCTTCCCTGACACGGAAGAGGTCACTGGTTCAATCCCAGTATCGTCCACACGAAAGTGCCCCGGCCGAGACGGCCGGGGCACTTCCCGTTGATGGCACTTCGGGCGCCGGAGGCTCAACTCCGCCCGGAGGACGGCCTCATGAGGAGAACAGCATCCGGCCGAAGCCGCGGTTGTGGCCGTGCTTGTGCCCGTGATGACCATGATGCCCGCCGTGCCCCGCGCCCCAGGCCGGAGCCGCCGGGTAGCCCTGCGGTGCGTGGCCTCCCTGACCGTACGGGGCGGCCGGGGGCGGGCCCGCGGGCTGGGACCACTGGGATTCGAGGCGGGTGAGGGCCTCCAACTCGCCGTAGTCGAGGAAGATTCCCCGGCAGCCTCCGCACTGCTCGATCTGGACGCCGTTGCGGTTAAACGTCTGCATGGGTGCACCACACTTGGGACACTGCATGGTCATCTTCCTCTCCACGTGGGCGGATTCACCTCTCGGCACTGCGCGTTCAAGACTAGGCCCCCTCTCCGTCCGGTGGTCCGGTGACGGCGGAGGTGGTGTGCGTGTGAGCGGTGGGGCGGGCGGGAGTCCTGGCACCGGACGTGCCGCCTTCCAGGCCGGCGATACGGGCGCAGGCTTCCGTGCACGCCGCCTCGGCCTCGTCCAGGGGACGGCCGGCGGTGTGCGCCTTGGCGACGGCCAGAGCGGCGGTCTGTGCGGTGAGAGCACGGGCCGGGGCGTCCAGGCGCGGCCACGGGTCGATCCCGCCCGTACCGGTCTGGGACTGGTAGGCGCCCAGGAACGACTGCCAGGTCTCGGCGGGCAGCAGCCCCGCCGCGTACCAGGCGGCGGGCCGCGCCAGGTCCCAGGCGGGGTCGCCGAGTCCGAGGTCGTCGACGTCTATCAGCTGCCAGGGGCCGTCGGGTGCGGGGTGTCTGACGAGCTGGCCGAGGTGGAAGTCACCGTGGCAGAGGATGCCCGTGTGCGAGGGCGGTGGCCGTTCCTCCGCCCGGCACCAGGCCGGAAGCGTGGACCATGCGTGCTCGACGGCATCGGCCGCCTCGGCGAGGGCGAGGCCCAGGGTGGCGCCGCGTCCGAGCGCCTCGCGCATGCGCTTCAGTGCCCTCGCCGCCTTGGCGGGGCCCCGCATCATCGGGAGCGCGCCGGGAGCCGTGGAGGACGTCACGTCGGCGAGCGCGTCGGGAGGCACCGAATGGAGCCGGCCG
>NZ_JACBXA010000032.1 GCF_013870515.1 Streptomyces albidus (ex Kaewkla and Franco 2022)
TGAAGCGCAGCTCGCCGACGCCGCCGGCCGGGCCCGCTTCGAGAGCTCCCGTGCCGCGGCGGAAGCCGTGCTCGGCGAGGCCGAACAGCGGCAACTCCAGGAGCGCCTCGAGGCGTGGCGGACGGAGGAGGCCGCCGTCGCCGCCGAACTGGAGGCTCCCGAGCTGATCGCTGCGGTAGCCCTCCCGGAGGCCGACGCCGACGCCGCGCAGCGCGCCACCGACGAAGCCACGCGACGGCTGCGGGAGACGTCCGCCGCAGAGGACGCCGCACGAACGCGCTGCACCGAGCTGGACCGGCTCACCCGGCAGGCGGTCACGGACGCACGCGAACTCGCCCCGCTGCGCGAGAACCACGAGAGAGTGGCACGCCTCGCCGGGCTGGCGGCCGGCACCTCCGCGGAGAACGAACGGCGCATGCGTCTCGAGTCCTACGTGCTCGCCGCCCGGCTGGAGCAGGTCGCCTCGGCGGCGAGCGCCAGGCTCGCCCGGATGTCCGCCGGCCGCTACAGCCTGGTCCACTCCGACGTGCGCGCGAACGGGCGCGGGCGTTCGGGCCTCGGCCTGCACGTGATCGACGCGTGGACGGGAGCCGAGCGCGACACCGCCACCCTCTCCGGCGGCGAGACCTTCTCCGCGTCCCTCGCCCTGGCGCTGGGGCTGGCCGACGTGGTCACCGACGAGGCGGGCGGCACCCGCCTGGAGACGCTCTTCATCGACGAGGGCTTCGGCAGCCTGGACGAACAGACCCTGGACGAGATCCTCGACGTCCTGGACTCCCTGCGCGAGCGGGACCGCTGCGTGGGCATCGTCAGTCACGTCGCCGACCTCAGGCAGCGCATCCCGGTGCAGCTGGAGATCGCCAAGTCCCGGCAGGGTTCGTCGATTCACCACCGCACGGCACCCGTGGACGGCTGACCGTCGCACCCCGAACGTCCAAGGCCATGCACCGGACGCCGCACGCCGGAGCTGGCGCAGGGCCCATCAGCTGGGGGCCGACGGTCCTGCGGCCGGCGCAAAAACCATGTGACGGCCGTTCCGCGCCCGTACCAGGGTGTCCGTCATGACTCCCGACTCTCCGCACCGCGACCCCCTTCCGCTGCGCGGCCGCACCGCACTCGTCACCGGGGCGAGCCGCCGCACCGGGATCGGCCATGCCGTCGCACGACGCCTGGCCGCCTACGGAGCGCACGTGTATCTCCACCACCACCGGCCCCACGACCGCGAACAGCCCTGGGGAGCCGACCCGGAGGGCCCGGAAGCGCTCGCCGACAGCGTGCGGGAGACCGCGGCGCCGGGCGCGACCGTCGCACACGGTCCCGCCGACCTGACGGGGCCCGGCGCCCCGGCACGTCTGATCGAGGAGGCGACCGAGGCTCTCGGGAGCGACCGGCTCGACATCCTCGTCGCCAACCACGCGCTCAGCGGAGGCGACGGACCGCTGGAATCGGTCGACGCCTCCATGCTCGACGCCCACTGGGCAGTGAACACCCGCTCGGTGATCCTGCTGATCCAGGCACTCGCCCGCCAGCCCCGTCCGGAGGACGCACCGACGGGCCGGGTCGTGGTGATGACCTCCGGCCAGGACGTACGCGGTGGCATGCCCGGGGAGCTGTGCTACGCCCTCGCCAAGGGTGCCCTCGCCTCCTCGGTGCTCACGCTCTCCACCGCGCTGGCGCCTCACTTCACGGTGAATGCCGTCAATCCCGGCCCCGTGGACACCGGTTACCGGAACGGCGAGGACCATGCGGCGGTCGCGGAGCTCTTCCCGGGGGGCGAGTGGGCGACCCCCGACGTGCCGGCGCGCCTGGTCACGTGGCTCACCACGGACGAGGCCGCGTGGATCACCGGCGAGGTGATCAACTCCGAGAACGGCTTCGGCCGTTGAGCGATGCCACCGGTCAATGAACCGGTACGTCGACGGGCCGATTTCTCGAGAAGTCGACCCGTCGACGAATCGTCGGTCAGTTCCGCGTCACAGCGCGGACAGCTCCGCCACCAGGTCGTCCAGTCCCAGGGAACCCTGCGAGAGCGCCGCCATGTGCCACTGCTTCAGGTCGAAGTCGTCGCCGCGCGCCTTTCGTGCCGCATCGCGGCCCGCGAGCCAGGCGCGCTCGCCCAGCTTGTATCCGATCGCCTGTCCCGGCATGCCGAGATAGCGCACCAGCTCGCTCTCGACGAAGTCGGCCGGACGGCCGCTGTGCATGCCGAAGAACTCCTGTGCCAGCTCGGGCGTCCAGCGCTCACCGGGGTGGAACGGGGAGTCGTCAGGGATGCGCAGCTCCAGATGCATGCCGATGTCCACGATGACCCGTGTGGAGCGCATCATCTGCGCGTCCAGATAACCCAGCCGCTGCTCGGCGTCGGCCAGGAAGCCCAGCTCGTCCATCAGCCGCTCGGCGTACAGGGCCCAGCCCTCGGCGTTGGCGCTGACCATGCCGACCGTCGTCTGGTAGCGCGACAACTGGTCGGCGACGTGGACCCATTGAGCCAGCTGGAGGTGATGGCCGGGCACACCCTCGTGGTACCAGGTCGAGACGAGGTCGTAGACCGGGAACCGCGTCTCGCCCATCGTCGGCAGCCAGGTGCGGCCGGGGCGGGAGAAGTCGAGTGAGGGCTGCGTGTAGTACGGCGCCGCCGCGCTGCCCGGGGGAGCGATCCTCGACTCGACGCGCTTGACCTTCTCCGCCAGATCGAAGTGCGTACCGTCCAGCTTCTCGATGGCCTCGTCCATGAGGCCCTGGAGCCAGTCACGCACCTCGTCGACGCCCTCGACGGCCTCACCCTCGGTGTCGAGGTGGCTCAGCGCCTCCCACGGGGTGGACGCGCCCGGAAGGATCTTCTCCGCCTCCGTGCGCATCTCCTCGAGCAGGCGGTGGAATTCGGACCAGCCGTACGCGTAGGCCTCGTCCAGGTCCAGATCGGTGCCGTTCCAGTAGCGGGACCACAGGGCGTACCGCTCACGTCCGACGATCTCGTCGGCACCCTCCGCGGCCGGTGCGTACACATCGCGCAGCCAGTCCCGCAGCGAGACGATGGCGGCGTCGGCGTCCGTCGCGGCGGCACTGAGCACCTCGTGCAGCGCCTCGGGGCCTTCGGCGGCGAAGGCACCGAACCACGCCCGCCCGTTCTCGTCCTCGCCGCTCCATTCGCCGAGCTGCCCGATGACGGTGGAGACCTGGCGCGGGCCGGCGTACAGGCCCTTGGCCAGGCCGGCCTCCAGCGACTGGCGGTAACCCTCCAGCGCGTCGGGCACCGCGCGCAGGCGCTGCGCGACGGAGGTCCAGTCCTCCAGTGTCTCGGACGGCATGACGGTGAAGACACCGCGCACCGAGTGCACGGGGGAGTGGAGGTTGCTCACCGCTCGCAGCCCCTCCTCGGCCTCGTGCACGGCCAGTTCCGCCGTGAGCCTCTCGCGCAGAAGCCGTGCGCAGCGTCGCTCCGCGTCGCTGTCGGCGCCGGGCCGTGACTCGGCCTCGGAGAGCTGCCGCAGGGATGTGCGGCTCAGTTCGGCGAGAGCTTCCTGCCCGGGGGGCGAGAAGTCGGGCAGGAGGCTGTGGCTTTCGCGTACTCCCAGGTACGTACCGGCGATCGGGTCGAGTTGGACGAGGGCGTCGACGTAGGCGTCGGCGACCTGTCGCGGCAGGGGGGTGGTGTTCATCGCATCGGACATGCGTACATCCTGGTACGAGCAGGGCCTCTTCGTCACCAGCATCAGCCGGGCGGCAGGAGCGGCCCGCACTCCCAGCGCTGGAAGATCAGCCGTGTCTCGACCCGCGCCACTTCCTTGCGTGACGTGAACTCGTCCAGCACGAGCCGCTGAAGATCACCCGTGCCGGTCACGGCGACATGCACCAAGTAGTCCTCGGGACCCGCCAGATGGAACATCGCACGGGACTCGGGCAGCGCCCGGATCCGCTCGACGAAGGGGCCGACCAGCTCCCGTCTGTGCGGCCGTACCTGCACCGACAGCAGTGCCTCCAGCGGCCTGCCGAGCCTGGCCGCGTCCAGCCGCAGCTCCTGACCGAGGATGACTCCGCTGCGGCGCAGTCGTGCGACCCGGTCGAGACACGTGGAAGGCGCGACACCCACGGCCGTGGCAAGATCCCGGTACGTCATCCGGGCGTCGTTCTGCAGGAGTCGCAGGATCTCCAGATCGACCGGATCGAGTGCGACGGATTCAGTCATCCGCCGAACGTAGCACGGGTGTTCCGCACCTGATCCCGGTCGTTGTTCAGACTCCCGGGCATGGAGAACACGCAGACAGCGGCCCCGTTCCGGTCGCTCGCCACGGAGGCCGTGCACGCCGGACGTGAAGACCTCGCCGCTCTCGGCCTGCACGCCGCGCCACTCGATCTGTCTACGACCTATCCCGCGCACGACACCCGCGCCGAGGCCGCACGCATCGACGAGTTCGCCGCCACCGGTGCGCGCGTCGACGGCCCGCCCGTGTACGGCCGTCTGGACAACCCGACCGTCGCCCGGTTCGAGGACGCCCTCGCCCGGCTCGAAGGAACCGAGGCGGCCGTGGCCTTCGCCAGCGGCATGGCGGCGTTGACCGCGACGGTGCTGGTACGGGTCGCGGCGGGGCTGCGTCACGTGGTGGCCGTACGCCCGCTCTACGGATGCAGCGACCACCTGCTCCAGGGCGGGCTGCTCGGGACCGAGGTCACCTGGACCGATCCCGCCGGAATCACCGACGCCATCCGCCCCGACACCGGACTGGTGATGGTCGAGACACCCGCCAACCCGACGCTCGCCGAAGTGGACCTGGCCGCCCTCGCGCACTCGTGCGGCTCCGTGCCGCTGCTCGTGGACAACACCTTCGCAACTCCCGTGCTGCAGCGCCCTCATGAGCACGGTGCCCGTCTCGTCCTGCACAGCGCCACCAAGTTCCTGGGCGGCCACGGTGACGTACTCGGCGGAATCGTCGCCTGCGACGAGGAGTTCGCGCGCCGGCTGCGGCAGGTGAGGTTCGCGACCGGAGGTGTGCTGCACCCGCTGGCGGGCTATCTGCTGCTGCGCGGGCTGGCGACCCTGCCGGTGCGCGTACGGGCGCAGTCGCAGACCGCCGCCGAACTCGCCCGGCGCCTCGCGGACGACCCGCGCGTCTCACGCGTGCACTACCCGCGGCTCGGCGGTGCCATGGTCGCCTTCGAGGTCGAAGGCGACCCGCACGCGGTGACCGCCGGAGTGCGGCTGATCACCCCGGCGGTCAGCCTCGGCAGCGTCGACACCCTCATCCAGCATCCGGCCTCGATCAGCCACCGGATCGTCCCCGAGGAGGACCGCCGCAGCGGCGGCATCGGCGAGAAGCTGCTGCGGATGTCGGTCGGTCTGGAGGACGTCGAGGACCTGTGGCACGACCTGGACCGCGCGTTGGCGTTCAGTCCTGCCGGTCCGCCGGTACGCACGCAGCGACCGGAGTGGGAGCGGAAGCACCAGCCAGCTGCGCGGTGACGACGAGCGTGCCCTCCTCGACCTGGAAGTCGAGCGGCAGAGAGAGCCCGCGCATCGCCGCGACCATCGTGGTGTTGGACGCCTGCGTGACGGCGTAGATGCTCTCGGCGCCAGCTTCGCGCGCCAACCCGGCCAGGCGGCGCAGCAGTTCGCCTCCGATGCCCCGGTGCTGCCAGGTGTCCTCGACGAGGAGGGCCACCTCGGTCTCGTCCCCGTCCCACAGCAGATGCCCCAGCGCCACGAGCTTGCCGGTGGCGGTCTCCACCGCGAGGGTCCGCCCGAAGCGGGGGGAGAGGAGATGCCCGATGTACCGGTCGGCGTCGCCGACCGGGCCGTGGTAGCGCTGCGAGAGCGTGCGCTCAGAGCAGCGGTCGTGCATCTTGAGGGCGGCCGGGGCGTCCCGGGCGTCCGCGCGTCGCACGGTGATCGGCTGGCCCTCGGGAAGCGTCAGCGTGTCCGGCGAGTGCGGTACGCGGGCGCCGGCGCCCAGCCGTCTGTCCAGCTCCACGAGTGCCCTGGCGCGCGCGAACTCCGTCGGCGTGAAGGGCAGATGGGGGCGCTCGATGACCAGCACGCCGCCTGCCGGGTCGGGAAGGCGCAGTTCGGTCTCCTCGCACGTCCCCTCAGGAATAACCTGCGGTGCCGGCGTGCCCGAGACGGGGGAGACCGGCGGGATGGAGCGGATCGTGCACCGGCCGAGCAACTGGCGCAGGGCGAGGGGCAGTTCGGCCGTGTCGAGAGCGGTGCGGGCAGCGAGGTGCAGCACGCGGGTCGGAGTGTCGACGAGGTCGTGCGCGTCGGCCCGCTCCACCCAGGTGTGAGAACCGCCCGCGTTGGAGACGAGCCGGACGAGATCGGCTGATTCCAGCTCGCGTGGCGCGCGGAGGACGAACTCGTCGACGGTCAACTCGGCGCCGTACAGGCCGTCCTGGCCGCCCTCAGGTTCCCCGTCCGCCCCGCTGGACCCCGGAGCCTCGCCCCGCCCCTCACGACCAGTCACCCCGCCGGGCCCAACCCCGAGACTCGACGCGTCCCCAGGCCGGAGCCCGAGGCGTGGGGTCTCCCCAGGGCGGAGCCCGAGGTTCGGTGTCTCCCCGGGCCGAAGCCCGAGACCTGACGCGTCCCCAGGCCGAAGGCCTAGGCTTGGGGTCTCCCCAGGGCGGAGCCCGAGGGGATGGGTCTGCAACGACACGATGTCGATCCGCTCCCGCGCCAGCGCCGTGCACAGCGCCGCGAGCGCCCCCGGCTGCTCGCGCACCGTCGTGCGCATCTGCCACAGCGATGTCGCCCCGGCCATCGAGGAGTCCACCGCCGCGGCGGCGCCGGCCTCGGTCAGGGGCGGCGCAGGGGAGTGGCGTCGGTTGAGCCGGCTCCAGTAGTCCTGCACGCCGCCCTTGACCAGGCGCAGCATGCCGAACCTCGAAGCCCGCTCGTTCTGTGACATGTCAGTCATGACTTCACCCTCACCCACGGGCGTTGCCTGATCAAGAACATGTTGTGACCGATGAGTTAAGGATGCTTCTGCCTGCTTAGCGCCCTGTTTGTCCTCGCGCTTCTCGTCAGGGTCGTCCATCTCCCGTTTCCCCTCCGCCTGTTCCTCCCCGGTCTACGAGCCGCCGCAGCACCCGCCCGCACCTGCGGGCGTACCAGCGCTGGAACACGGGCAGCAGCGGGCCCGCGGCTCTTGTCGGCCACGTCACGGGCATGCTGAACGCACGCACCTCCAGCCAGACGGTGCCGTCGTCGTCCTGGATGACGACGAACGCCTCCTCGCCGCGCACCGGATGACCGGGCAGCGTCCCGTAGGCCCACCCGGCGCGAAGCTTCTCCTGCGCGGTCCACACGACCCGGCACGGCGCGTGGAGGCGCAGGGGCCCGACGCCGAGGCCGACCATCACGTCGACGCCCGGTGCCGCCTCCCGGGCGTCCGTGTCGAAGCGGACTCCCGCCGCCCTGTGCATGCCCCAGCGGGAGACGGCGCCGGCGGCCACGGCGAAGTCGGCGTCGCCGTGGCCCACCCGGGTGCGGACCTCCAATTTGCGGAAGCCGGAGGGCCAGGCCGCGGCGCCCTCTCGGGTGGCGCCGACGCCGGGATAGTTCAGGGACGTGCCCTCGGTCATCGGCTCACTGGCCGACCCGGCCCGGTTGCAGCACCTTGGTGTGGAGCACCGCGCCGCCCTCCTCACGCAGCCGTACGGTCATCTCGCCGCTCTCGCCGTCGATGTCGACCTGGCCGAAGTACTGACCGCCCTCGCTGGGCGGCACGTTCACCTTCGTCGGCGCCTTGATGAACGACTGCCGGGGTCCGAAAGTGCCGTCGAGTTTCAGAGCGGGGAAGCCGCCTGCGTTCAGCGGCCCCGACACGAACTCCCAGAAGGGTTCGAAGTCCTTGAACGCCGCCTCCGAGGGCTCGTAGTGCTGGGCGCTGGTGTAGTGCACGTCGGTGGTGAACCACACGGTGCCGGTGATGCGCTGCCGCTTGATGTGCCGCAGGAGTTCGGCCAGTTGGAGTTCCCGCCCGAGGGGCTTGCCGGGATCGCCCTGCGCCACGCCCTCGAAGTCGGTCTTGCCGTCCGGGACGACCAGGCCCAGTGGCATGTCGGACGCGATGACCTTCCACACCGCCCGCGAACGCGACAACTCCTTCTTCAGCCACTTCAGTTGGGCCGCCCCGAGGATGCCCTGGGTGTCGTCCTCCTGCTTTCCGGGGGAGTTGGCGGTGCGGTACGCGCGCATGTCGAGGACGAAGACGTCCAGCAGGGGGCCGTGGTGCACGACCCTGTAGACGCGCCCATCCTCGTCCTTGGGCGGGAGCGTCGTCAGCGGGTGGTACTCGCTGAAGGCGCGCAGCGACCGCGCCGCGAGGGTGTCGACGTCTTTGACGGTGTAGCGGTCGTCGTCCAGGATCTCGCCCGGATACCAGTTGTTGAGCACCTCGTGGTCGTCCCACTGGACGATGGAGGGCACCTGAGCCTGGAAGCGGCGCAGCTTCTCGTCCAGCAGGTTGTAGCGGAAGTTGCCGCGGAACTCGGCGAGCGTCTCCGCGACCTTGGACTTCTCCTCGGTGGTGACGTTGCGCCAGATCTTGCCGTCCGGCAGCTCCACCTTCTCCACGATCGGCCCGTCGGCGTAGATGGTGTCGCCGCTGTTGAGGAAGAAGTCCGGGTCCAGCCGGCGCATCTCCTCGAAGATGGGGTAGCCGCCGCGGTCGGGGTTGATGCCCCAGCCCTGCCCGGCCAGGTCGCCCGACCACAGGAACCGCACGTCCTGGCGGCGTCTGTCCGGGGCGGTGCGGAAGGTGCCGTGGACGGGCTCGCCCTTGCGGCGGGGGTGGTCGGGGTCGCTCAGCGTGACCCGGTAGTGCACCTGCTCACCGGCGGGCAGCCCCCGTACGGAGGTCATGCCGGTGTAGTCCGTGCCCGGCCCCAGGACGGGGCCCTTCCAACGTCGCGCGTTGCGGAAGGACTCGGTCGCGGAGGTCTCCACCAGCATCCGCGCGCGGCGGTCCGAACGCACCCACACCAGTCCCGAGGACGTCGTCACGTCACCTGCCTGCACGCCCCACTTCGCCTCCGGCCGTCCCCGGAGCGCCTGGGCGGGGGCGGCGCAGGACATGGCCGGGAGCGAGAGGGCGGCGGAAGCGGCCAGCGAGCCGCGCAGCATCGCGCGCCGCCCCGGCCGTGCGCCTCCGGCGGAAGGGGTGGTGGGGTCCTCGAGCGCCATTTACGAGCCTCCTGGATCGCGGACGGATGGAGCAGGCTGGTACGGACCGAACAGACCGATACGTATCACCGCCCGGTGAGCGGTGCACGCAACTCCTCGGTGAGCGCAGCGGGGAACACTGGGCTCAGTGAACACCGACGCCGCAGAGGCAGAAAGAGTTCCGGACAAACCGCGTGGTGTGGTCCCGGAGCGGCGCCATAGGATTTCCCGCAATGACTGACCGACAGATACCGCACACTTTCCAAGTCGACCTGCGGGGGCTGGTCGACCTCCTTTCGCACCACCTCTACTCCAGCCCGAAGGTCTACCTCCGGGAGCTGCTTCAGAACGGCGTGGATGCGATCACGGCGCGGCGTGCCGAGGAGCCCGGCGCACCGGCGAGCGTGCGGCTGTACGTGCAGGAGGGCGGCCTGCGCGTGGAGGACACCGGCGTCGGCCTCACCGAAGGCGAGGTGCACTCGCTCCTCGCCACCATCGGCCGCAGCTCCAAGCACGGCGGGCTGGAAGCGGCACGCGCAGAGTTCCTGGGGCAGTTCGGCATCGGCCTGCTCGCCTGCTTCGTCGTCGCCGAGGAGATCTGCGTGGTCTCTCGCTCCGCCCGTGACGCCGCGGCACCGCCCGTCGAATGGCGGGCCCGCGACGACGGCTCGTACACGCTGCGCACCCTGCCCGAGGACGCGCGCGAGGAGCCCGGGACCACGGTCAGCCTCACGGCCCGCCACGGCTGCGAGGAATGGCTGACGGGGGAGCGGGTCGCCGAACTCGCCCGGCACTTCGGCGCGTTGCTGCCGTACGACGTGCGCGTCGGCGATGCCCGGGTCACCGACGTGCCTCCGGTCTGGGAGCGGAGCCACCCCAGCCCTGAGGCGAGACGGGTGGCGCTGGGCGCGTACTGCCACGACACGTTCGGATTCACGCCCCTGGACGTCATCGACCTGGACGTGCCGCTGGCCGGCGTCCGGGGAGTCGCCTACGTGCTGCCCAGTGCCGTCAGCCCGGCACAGCGCGGTGCCCACCGGGTGCATCTCAAGGGCATGCTGCTGACCGAGCGAGCCGATGAACTGCTCCCCGACTGGGCGTTCTTCGTGCGCTGCGTCATCGACACCGACTCGCTGCGCCCCACCGCCTCGAGGGAGAACCTCTACACCGACGGGACGCTCGAGGCCGTGCGGGAGGCCCTGGGCGGGCGGATACGCCAGTGGCTCGCCGAACTGGCATCGGACGGACGCGAACGGCTCGCCCAGTTCCTCTCCGTCCACCACCTGGGCGTGAAGTCGCTGGCGCGGCACGACACCGGCATCTTCCGGCTGATGCTGCCGTGGCTGCCGTTCGAGACGACCGACGGCCAGCTCTCCTTGGAGGAGTTCGCGCGCCGGCACCCGGTCGTCCACTTCACGCGCGGCGTCGAGGAGTTCCGGCAGGTGTCGGCCATAGCCGCCGCACAGGGCATCGGTGTCGTCAACGGCGGCTACACCTACGACAGTTCGCTCATCGAGCAGTTGCCGAGCGCCCTCCCCGGCGCGGTGGTCGCCGAGCTGGACACCGATACGGTCACCGCTCACCTCGACGGCGTCGACCCGGACGAAGAGCTTGCTCTCGCCCCGTTCCTGACGACGGCGCGCGCCGTGATGGAGCCGCTCGGCTGCGACGCGGTGCTGCGTGCCTTCCACCCCGTCTCCGTGCCGGCCCTGCACCTGGACGATCGCCTCACTCGGCACGAACAGGCCCGCGCCAGGGAGCAGGAGGCGGCGGACGGGTTATGGGCGGGCATCCTCGGTTCGCTGCGCGGCAGCGCACCCCGCGCCCGGCTCGTGCTCAACCGTCTCAACCCCCTCGTGCGGCGCATGGCCGCCCTCGATGACGCGCGGCTGGCCGGCACCGCCCTCGAAGCGCTCTACGGGCAGGCGCTGTTGATGGCGCAACGCCCGCTGAGGCCCGCCGACTCCGCACTGCTCAACCGCACCTTCCTCGGCCTCCTGGAGCGCGCCGTCCACGTTGACGACGCGACGAAGGACGCTCCCAGCCCCGGTGCAGCACCGCAAGCCGCCGCCAAGACCGAGCCCCAGGAGGGCAGATGACGTCCCCGACCGCCGAGCAGATCAGGACAGCGCTGGCGGAGAACGACGAGGAGCCCGAGGGCCCGGCCCGCAACGCGCGAGCCGAGGAGCTCGTCACCCGCGCCGAAGCGGCCGCTGACCGGGGTCTGCTCGTCGAGGCCCTCCTCGGCCTCGTCTCCGCGTACAACTACAGCTCGGAGCGGGACAAGGCGTTCGTGCCCTTCGCGCGGCTGCTGCGCATGTGGGACGAGCAGCCCGGTGACTTCGACGCGTCGACCACCCACCGACTCCACTGGATCTTCAAGTGGGTTGCCGGAGGCATGCTCGACCAGCCGCACATCTCCCTGGAGTCCGTGCAGGAGTGGCAGACGCAGATGGCGCACCGCTACCGGCTGGCGGGGCACTCCGAACGCGCCGTGCACCAGAGCGAGTTCACCATCGCCCGCGAGCTGGGCGACATCCCGAGGGCCGACCGGGCGTACGCCGCCTGGCTCGCCGCGGACCGGGACGAGATGAGCGACTGCCACGCGTGCGAACTCCAGCAGCAGGGCGCCTGGCTCGCCCACCGCGGCGACGACGAGGACGCCCTGCGGCTGTGGCGGCCCGTGCTGGAGGGTGAGCACACCTGCCTGCACGAGCCCGGCACCGTACTGGCCTCGTCCCTGCTGCCGCTGGCCCGGCTCGGACGGCTGGAGGAGGCGCGCAACCACCATGTGCGCGGCTACCGCATGGTGCGCGGCGAGCAGAGCATGCGCCACTCGGTCGCCGACCACGTCACGTTCTGCGCCCTGACCGGCAACGAACCGCGCGGCCTGGAGATCCTCGCCGAGCAGGGCGGCCACTGGGACCCGTCCGGTGCGCCGAGGACCTATCTCGCCTGGATGGGCGCGGTCGCCCTCCTGATGCGGCGGCTCACCGAACTCGGGCATGCGGAGCAGCGCGTTCCCGGCCCGCCCGGGCGTGAGTGGACGGCGGTGACGCTGCTGGAGCATGCGGCGGACCAGACCCTCGTCGTGGCCGGCCGGTTCGACAAGCGCAACGGGACCTCCGCGATGAGCGACGAGGCCCGTACGCGCATGGGCAGCCTGCCCCTGCTGGACCGGCTGCCGCTGGGGCTGCGCAGCTCGTCACTGGGGGAGAGCGCCGGGGCCGCATCCGGTCAGCCCGCCTCCGGTGCCGGCGGCGGTACGAGGGAGCTGCTGGCCGAGGCCCGTCGGCTCAGCGAGGACGGCCACCCGGGCGCCGCCGACGCGTGGCAGCGGCTGGAGGACGCCCTCACCAGAGCCGGAACCACCTTGAACGGCCTCGATCACGCGGAACTGCTCGACCACCGGGCGATGCGGCTCGCGCGCACCGACCCGGCCACAGGCGCCGCGCGATTCGAAGAGGCCGCCGGGCTGTTCGCCGCCGCGGGCGACCGCGGACAGGCGGTGGCCTGCCGTGCGCGCGCCGCCCTGGCGACCGCCTTCGCCGGGCAGCCCGAAGAGGCCCTGGAGCGGCTCGAATCGCTGTGCGGCGAGGCGGCCTCGCTGCACTCCGCGCGCCGAGCGGGCACCAAGCACGCCACAGCGGTGCTGCTCTCCCGTACGCGCGTGCGTTTCCTGCTGCTGGACGAGGCGCAGGACCCCCGAGCCGCCGCCGACGAACTGGACGCCGAACTGAGGGACTTGATCTCCTTCGCCTGGCCGCACCGGTCCGAACCCGCCGTGCTCGCCCGCATCGCCGACGCGACCGAGTCGCAGGGCCGCCTCGCGGCAGCGCTGCGGAATCCCGCGGAAGCGGGCGAGCTGTTCACCGAGGCGGCCCGCCTCTACCACGAGTCGGGCAGGCCGTGGCAGGCCACCGGCCCTGAACTCCTTCTCGCGCAGCAGCTGTTGCAGTCAGGTGAAGCCGGTGAGGCCGCGTCGCTGCTCCTGAGGGCGCTGAAGGATCCGCAGCGGGAACTGGTGAGGCCCGCAGCCGAGACCGCCGATCTGCACATCGCCCTCGCCGACGCCTTCGCCGCCCAGGACCTGGCTGAGGAGGAGGCCGCACACCTCCTGGACGCAGCCCACCGGGCCGATACGGCCGGGGACGCCGGAGGACTCGGCGCGTACGCCCGACTGCGGCTGGGCGGCGCCTACTTGGCACTCGGACGGCACGAACAGGCAGCCGAAGTGCTGGAGTCGGTCATGGCTGACCTGACGGCCGGGCACGCGGACGGCGACGTGGTCCAGGCGCGCTGGTGGCTGGGGGAGGCGCTCTCCGGCACCGGCGAGGACCGTGCTGCCGCCGAGCAGTTCATGAAGGCGGCGCAGACCGCGGAGGGCTGGGAGGACCAGCGCGACCACGCCATGCTCGCCCATCTCGCAGCCGATGCGCTGAAGCAGGCCTCCGCGGCCGACGAGGCCCTCAAGGCGTACGAGCGGGCCGAGCAGCTGTGGAGATCGCTCGGTGACACGCCCGCACTCGTTCGCTCCCTGCGCTCACGCGCGTGGATCACCATCTCCACCCCTCCCTCCGAGGGCGAGGTGTCGGTCGGCGTGGCCGCCGCCACGACAGCGACCAAAGCCGTCGAGTTGATGGCTCTCGCCCTGCGCGAGATCGAGAGCGGGCTGCAGACCTGCCAGGACGCGCAGCAGCGGACGCTGCTCCAGTTCGAACTCGGCCACACCTACTGCCAGACAGCCGAACTCCTTCTGGAGACCACCGACGGGCCTCCGGACGCGGAGAGCGGTTCGCCCGAGCAGCACGCCGTCAACCGTGCCGCCTATCAGGAGGCCGTGGCCTGCGCCGACCGTGCCGTCACCGTCTTCAGGGGCTGCGGCCGTGAGGCGCTGGACGACCGCACGTCCGCCGAACTCATGGCCGCCTGGCTGGAGTTGAACCTCGGCCGGGTGGACGCCGCAGCCGGCCGGGCTCGGAGGGTGCTGGAGGCGTACCCGGAGGCGGGGGCCGGGCCCGACGCGTCCGGCGACGCCGTCGATGCCGCAGCAGAAGTGGCGGCGGCCAGGGTCGGCGAGGCCACTTCGGTCCTCGCCGCCGCGAGGCAACCCGGGCACGGCACGAACTGACCTCACACGTGCCTCGGTTGTGCAGGAAAAGTGTCATGGAGGTGAACACGGCCGTCGCATGCCGGGACCCACGGGGCCCTCGGAGGGATCTTCCAGGGGCCCCGGCCGGACCCGCCTACGTTTCCGTTCGGTTACTTTTTCCCAGGTCGCCCCGAGGGGCCACCTCGTGGTGAGGGGTCGCTGGAGTGACGGAAGGGGTCAAGACGGACCTCGGGTCGGCTTCGAGGGAGGCGGCGGCCGTGTCTCCCAATTTTCGACACAGGATCGTTACATATCCCGTCGGGTGGCTGGCGACTCCAAGCAGTTAGGTTCGGTGACGGAAAATCCGGGGCCCGCCGCCGCGACCTGCTGACCTGTGCGATGGAGCACGCATGCGGGGGTGGTCTCCGCCCCTGCCCGTTGAGGACCGCTTGTGAATCCGCACCCTCCGATGCCCCCTACGCCCCGCCCGCTGACTCGGTCGTCGAGCCGAGTGGCCACGGAGCAGGGCTGATGCGGCGGACGGCAGGCGGGGGCGGCCGCGAGATCCGCCCTGTCTACAGCCCGGCCGGCTTCGACACCGAACTGCGCGGTGCCGTCGAGGAGTTGCGGGCCGGCCGCTGGATGGCGATGCGGACACTTCTCGCCCGTACGGGTACGGCATGGGGCCTGCGTACCTCCAGATCGCAGGTCCTCGGGGTGGTCGCCGCCGGTTCGCAGGTGGTGGAGGCGTGGCTGCAGGAAGCGCCGCAGGACGCCGACGCACGAATGATGCAGGCACGGGTAGCCGTGGAGCGTGCCGTTCGCGCCCATCGCGAACGGCACCACAGATCCCTGGAGTTGGAGAGCGCGGCGAGGCAGGAGTGCTACGCCGCCGCCGAGCAGCTGTCCGCCGATCCCGTGCCGTGGGTGTGCCTGCTCGCACTCGCCCGTCTCGACCAGGCGCAGGAACGGCCGGAGCACCGGGAACGCGCCGCGGAGCCCATGCTTCCGCCCGGCCCGTGGGGGCTGCTGTACCGCGTCTACGAACGTGACCGGTACAACCGCGAGGCGCACCACCGCATGCTGCACTTCCTCCACGCACGTGCCGAGGGTCATCATGGCTCGCGCGCCTCCGCGGTCGACTTCGTGCGCTGGGTCTCCTCATGGGCTCCGGCCGGGTCCGAGTTGCTTGCCCTCCCGCTGTACGCGTACGTCGAGCAGTTCCGGCGCCAGATCGCACAGCAGAGGGACGACCCGCTGCTCCGTCAGCAGTGGGCCCACGACCCCATCGCCCTCGACACCCGCAGCGCGCTGCACGGCTGGTTCGACCAGACGCATCCGGCCACCCAGTCCGTCATGGATCTCAACCACCTGGCGCACGCGCTGTGGGCGGGACACCGGAACGCAGACGCCGCCCGCGTCTTCACGGCTCTGGGCCCCTACTTCACCCAGCAGCCCTGGCTGCATGTGGCAGAAGGGCCCGAACGCCCGGACCGGGCCAAGGCGGAGTTCCTGCGAGCGCGAGCCGAGTCCCTGGCGGCGGACAACTGACGCCGCAGCGTCAGCCCCCCACAGATCCCTCCCTTTCACATCCGCTTCTGCAACACCTTCGGAGGTCTCCGTGTTTCCCACCGCCAGGTCACGTCACGCGGACCGCATCGACGACGACGCCAAGCTGCGAGATCTCGGGTACCACCCCGTACTGGTGCGGCGCATGGGCTCGTTCGGCAACTTCGCCATCAGCTTCTCGGTCATCTCGGTGCTGTCCGGATGCATGACGCTGTACGGCTTCGGCCTGGTCACGGGCGGACCCGCGGTGATGCTGTGGGGATGGGTCCTGGTGGGCCTGATGGTGATGTTCGTGGGCGCCGGGCTCGCCGAGGTCACCAGCGCGTACCCCACATCCGGAGCCCTCTACTACATGGCCGACCAGCTCGGCGGCCGCCGTTGGGGCTGGTACACCGGCTGGCTGAACCTCCTCGGGCTGCTGGGGACACTTGCCGGCATCGACTACGGCGCGGCCATGTTCACCGGTGCGCTGCTCAACCTCCAGTGGGGGATCGCACCGACACCCGGAACCGTCATGGTGATCTTCCTGATCATCCTGATGCTGCACGCGACGCTGAACCTCTTCGGCGTACGCCTCGTCAGCGTGCTGAACTCCGTGAGCGTGTGGTGGCACTTCGCCGGTGTCGCCGTGATCGTCGCCGCGCTGACGTTCGTACCGTCCCAGCACCGTGAGGCGTCGTTCGTCTTCGGTGAGTTCGTGAACGACACCGGATGGTCGAGCTCGGTGTACGTGATCATGATCGGGCTGCTGCTCGCCCAGTACACCTTCACCGGTTACGACGCCAGCGCCCACCTCTCGGAGGAGACGACCAACGCGGAGGTCAGTGCCGCGAGCGGCATCGTACGGGCCGTCGGATGGTCGTGGCTGGCGGGCTTCGTACTGCTGGTGGGCATCACCTTCGCCATCCAGGACTACGCCGGGACCCAGAACACGGCCACCGGGGTGCCGCCCGCGCAGGTCTTCCTCGACGCGCTAGGGCTGACCGGGGCGAAGCTTCTGCTGCTCATCGTGATCGTGGCGCAGCTCTTCTGCGGCAACGCTGAGGTCGCCGCGGCCAGCCGGATGGTGTTTGCCTTCTCCCGCGACGGCGCCCTGCCCTTCTCCTCGCAGTGGCGCCGCGTCAGCACGCGCACCGGCACGCCTTCGAGTGCCGTACTGCTGACCGTGGCCGCCGCCGCGCTGCTGGCGTTCCCGGCCCTGTTCAGCAAGGCGGCATACAGCGCCGTGACCGCGATCGCGGTCATCGGGGTCACGCCTGCCTACGCCATTCCCATCTTCCTGCGGCTGCGCAACAAGGAGCGCTTCCAGCAGGGCAAGTGGAACCTGGGGCGCTGGGGTGTGCCCATCGGCTGGATCGCGGTGATCTGGGTGGTCTTCGTGACCATGCTCTTCTGCCTCCCGCAGTCCAGCCCCGTGACCATCGACTCCTTCAACTACGCGCCCCTCGCGCTGATCGCCGTACTCGCGCTGGCGACCTTCTGGTGGGCCGTGGCGGGGCGGCGCGCGTACACGACGCCCACGCACTCCGGCAGCGGAGACCGTGAACTCGCCGAGATGAGCGACGAGATCGTCTGACCCCACTGCGCGGACGGGGCCACGCCGGAGCCTGCTCCGGCCGACGCCAGGGAGCGTGCTGTGTGCACGTTCCCGTGCGTCGGTCCGGACAGCCCTAGGCACGAGGACGGACCCGCCCCTCCGGCCCGGGTCCGATGTCTGCCCGCTCACCCGTGCATACGGTTCCCTGTGCGGTTCGCCGCGCACATGCCCGTACGGCCGTGAACAGGGAGGCCCCATGCCCGCGAACGGACGCAGCCACATCCGCATCGCCCGCCCCTCACGGGACTTGGAAGCGGCCGAGCGCTTCTGGACCGCCGGGCTGGGCCTGGAGGTGCTGTACCGCAAGGAGCCCGAGCCCGGCGAGGAGGAGACCGAGGAGGGCTACGCGCTGCTGATGGTCGGGTGGCGCGACGCCGACTGGCATCTGGAGCTCGCCCTCCACCCGCGGCGGCCCGTCGTGCCCTCACCCGGCGCGGAGGACCTGCTGGTGATCTACCTGGACGGCCCAGTGCCCGGCGAGCTGGTGACACGCCTCGAGGAGGCGGGCGGCACGCGAGTGCGAGCGCACAATCCGTACTGGGACACCTGGGGCGTGACCGTGCGGGACCCCGACGGCTACAACCTCGTCCTGTGCACCCGCGGATGGTCCAACACGGACGTGTGACCTGAAGAGACGGCCCGGTCCGGGCCGCCGGAGACCGGCCCGGAAGGCAGCAGTGGATCAGCGAGGACGGGGTAGGCCTTCTGCGATGTCGGACGGAAGGGACACGAACGATGACCCGCGAGGGTGACGAGAGCATGGACGGCAACGAGAAGTACGGCAGGAAGGCCTTCAAGAGGTCCAAGAGCCACTTCGCGGACCGCATCACGGCGGACGGCGCCGACGGCTGGCCGGTGGAAGCGGGCCGCTACCGGCTCGTCATCAACAGGGCCTGCCCGTGGGCGAGTCGTGCCGCCATCTCGCGGCGTCTTCTCGGCCTGGAGGACGCGCTCTCCATGGGCGTCACCGATCCCCTCCAGGACGAGAAGAGCTGGCGCTTCACCCTCGATCCGGGCGGCAAGGACCCGGTTCTGGGCATCCGGTACCTCCACGAGGCCTACGACGCCCGCGAGACCGGCTATCCGGGAGGCGTGAGCGTCCCGGCGATCGTGGACGTGCCCAGCGGCCGGCTGGTCACCAACGACTTCCAGCAGATGACGCTCGATCTGGCCACCGAGTGGAGCGCACTGTTCAGGCCCGGCGCCCCCGATCTGTATCCCGAGGCGCTGCGCGGTGAGATCGACGAGGTGAGCGAGGGGGTCTACCGGGACTTCAACAACGGCGTCTACCGTGCCGGGTTCGCCACGAACCAGGAGGAGTACGAGGAGGCGTGCGGTGACGTCTTCCGCCGCCTCGGTCTGCTCTCCGAGAGGCTGAAGGACCGGCGCTACCTCGTCGGTGAGAGCATCACCGAGGCCGACATCCGCCTCTTCACCACGCTGGTGCGCTTCGACGCCGTCTACCACGGCCACTTCAAGTGCAACCGCTACAAGCTCGCCGAGGACCCGGTCCTGTGGGCCTACGCGCGAGACCTGTACCAGACGCCGGGCTTCGGCGACACGGTCGACTTCGACCACATCAAGCGGCACTACTACCAGGTGCACACGGGCATCAATCCGACGGCGATCGTGCCGGTCGGCCCGGAGCTGTCCGGATGGCTGACCCCGCACCACCGTGAACAGCTCGGCGGCAACCCGTTCGGTGACGGCACGCCACCCGGTCGCGTGCCGGAAGCGGAGCAGATCCCGGCGGACCACCGGCCCTGAAGCCGGCAGCCGGCCGGGCACGCCCCCGGCCGGCGACGGGTACGGTCCCGCCGGCCGTCAGACCGACTGAGCCGTCTCCAGCACGAGCCGCGCGACCATGGCCGGGTCGTCGTTCATCGGCACGTGACCGCAGCCGCGCAGAGCGACCAGGCGCGCGCTCGGAATCGCCTTCTTCGCCCGCACGCCCTGACGGCGCAGCAGCAGCCTGTCCTTGTCTCCCCAGCCGATGGTGACAGGCACGTCCGGGATGTCCTGGTCGAAGAGCACCTCGGGGCTGCGGCCCACCTCGAGCGTCGGAGCGAACCCGGTGGCCGCCCGCATCGACCGCGTCTCGGCGATCACGGCCTCCGGTGAACGGCGGCCGGGGCGGGCGTAGATGGTGCTGGTGAGCGCGGCGCGCCCCGCGGCGGTCCGGGCCAGCCGCTGGAGCATCCCGTCCGGAATGGCCTTGGCGCCCGCGCGCATGCCCATCAGCAGCGCGTAGGCGTAGCGCCTTTCGGCGCCGGTCCAGAAACCGGCGGGGGAGAGGGCCGTGACCGACCGCGCGTGGCCGTGGAGCGCCAGCTCCAGCGCGAGAAGGCCGCCTAGGGAATTGCCCACCACATGCGGCCGTTCCAGACCGAGAGTGCTTATCGCCTCGCCCAACAGGGGTATGACGCTGCCCAGTTCGTAGGAGTGGCCCTCCGGCAGCGTGGGCGAGGCGCCGAAGCCGGGAAGGTCGACGGCGACCACCTCGTACGAGGCGGCCAGGATGCTCAACACCGGCTCCCAGGCCTGCCAGTGGTGTCCGATGCCGTGCAGCAGGACCACGGGTTCTCCGCTGCCGCGCCTCTCGTAGGCCAGCTCGAAGGGGGGCTTCCCGTCGGGGGTGACCTGGAGGAAGGAATCGGTCTCGCGTACGGGCACGTGGGGCGAGGCGACGGCGGCCATGGTCCACTCCTCGTGTGGCTCGGGTACCGGTTGGCTGGTGACGGGCGGCTGAAGGGGCGCGCTCTTTCGTAGACACGATGTCAGCAAGAGGCCCGTCGTGGAAGCCTCCCGCAGCAGTCCGAAGGCGGAGTGCCATCATGGGCCGGTGAACGCCGACGAGATCGACGCGGCCGGCGGTGCCGCATCCGGCACCGACGCGACCGAGGTCTTCCAGCAGCACCGACCCGTCCTACTCGGCGTCGCCTACCGCATGCTCGGACGGGTCGCCGACGCCGAGGACGTCGTCCAGGAGGCATGGCTGCGCTGGGCGTCCGCCGACGCGGAGGCCGTGCGCAGCCCCAAGGCGTTTCTCGTCCGGGTCACCACACGGCTCGCCATCGACCGGCTGCGCTCGGCCCAGTCACGGCGCGAGACGTACGTGGGCCCGTGGCTTCCCGAACCTCTGCCCACCGACGTCAGCTCCGCCCCGGAACCGGACGCGGCGGAGCGTGTGACGCTGGGTGAGTCCGTCTCGCTCGCCCTGCTCGTGGTGCTGGAGTCCCTCTCGCCGCTGGAGCGGGCGGTGTTCGTGCTGCGTGAGGCGTTCGGATTCCCCTACGCGGAGATCGCCACCGTCCTGGACCGCGGTGAACCCGCCGTACGCCAACTCGCCGGGCGCGCCCGCAGCCACGTGGCCGAGCGGCGCCCCCGCTACGAGGTCGACCCCGCGCAGCAGCGCGACCTGACCGAGCGCTTCCTGGAGGCCGCGAGGAAGGGCGACATGGCAGCGCTGCTCGAACTGCTCGCTCCGGACGCCCGCCTCATCGGTGACGGCGGCGGCAAGGCCAAGGCGCCGATGCGCACCATCACCTCCGCGACCAAGGTCAGCCGGTTCTTCGCCGCCATCGTTCAACAGAGCGGCCTGGGCGCCCAGTTGAACTTCCTCGAACTAAACGGCGGCCCGGCCGTCCTCGCCGTGGTCGACGGCGCCGGCGTGGTGATGCAGCTGGACGTGGCCGACTCCAGGATCCAGTGCGTCTACCTCATCGCGAACCCCGACAAGATCGCGCACCTGCTCCCGGGGCAGCCCGCGTGACGGGCCGGCGGCGTCGGCGTCACGCGCCGCCGGAGACCCGCAGCACCGCTCCCGTGGTGAACGAGGACTCGTCCGACATCAGCCAGGCCACGGCGTCCGCGATCTCGTGCGGCTCGCCGGGACGGCCCAGCGGAATCGTCTCGGCCTTGCGCCATGCCCGGTCGGGATCGCCCATCGCCGCGTGCATGTCGGTGAGCACGGCTCCCGGCTGAACGGAGTTGACCCGCACGCCCTCCGGCCCGAACTCCTTCGCCAGGCCGACCGTCATCGCATCCACGGCTGCCTTGGACGCCGCGTAGTGCACGTACTCTCCCGGAGCGCCGAGCGTCGCCGCTCCGGAGGAGATGTTGACGACACAGCCGCCCTCGCCGCCGTGCCGCGTGGACATCTCCAGCAGCGCACGCCGTGCACACAGCAGTGCGCCCAGCAGGTTCACGTCGAGAACGCGGCGCATCACCGTGGTCGGCGTCTGTGTGAACCGCCCCAGAGGTCCGGTGACGCCGGCGTTGTTCACCAGGCCCGTCACGGGCCCGAGTTCCTGGCGTACGACGTCGAAGAGGCGGTCCACCTGGTCCTCGACGCTGACGTCGAGCTGGACCGGAACCGCGCGCACCCCCTCGGCGCGCACGGCTCTCGCGGTCTGCTCGGCGCTGTCCCGTCCTGACTCGTAGCCGATTCCGATGTGGTGTCCCGCCCGCGCGAGCCGTACGGCGACGGCCGCACCGATGCCCCGGCCGCCACCGGTGACGACGGTTACCCGCTGCTGTGGCGACATGCATGACCTCCCGTGGCGAGCGAACGATGATCGATCATTGCACCCCGTCGTGGCCAGGCGGAACAGCTTCGTGAGCCAAAGGATTGGTCTTGACCAAGAGGGGGGCCCGGCCTATCGTCGGCCATACGCAACAACCTTTAAAAAACAAGCACGTATAAAGCCCCGGCCGCCCCCGGCGGGGCTGTACGCGGGGAATGCGGAGGCCCACTGTGGGGACCACACAAGTGGATGCGGTGCCGGAGCCGAAGTACTGGCACCTGAAGACCGTGCTGTCGGACGCGCTGGACTCCGAGTTCACCGTCGGTGAGATTCTTCCGAACGAGCGTGAACTGGCAGCCCGTTTCGGCGTCGCACGCGCCACCCTCCGACAGGCCCTCGAACAGCTGGAGTTGGAAGGGCGCCTGCAGCGCCGTCGCGGCGTGGGTACGACGGTCGCGCCGCCCCGCTTCGGCGTCGACGTCGGCCCCGGCGAGCTCAGCTGGCCCGGTGCGCCGGACGACGCGTGGCAGACAGCCGACTGCGAGGAGGCCGCACCGCCCGCCTCCGTCGCGGCGATGCTCAGTGAGGGGCCCGACGCCCCGGTGCACTCCGTGCGCCGCACGCGGATGACGCACGGGCAGCCCGTCGCCACGGAGATGCTCTACGTGCCTCACGCGTCGGTGCCCGGGATGTCCGGCATCGAGTCCGCCGGCGGTTCGGCGCGGGGCCGTGCCGTCCTGCGTGAACTGCACCGCCTCGAACTGGAAGGCCAGGAGCGCGCGGTGGAGCTGGGCTCGGCCCGCGCGGACGACGCGCGGCAGCTGGACCGGCTCCCGGGAGCACCCGTCCTGGTGGTCACCACCCGGTACTTCGCGCAGGGCGTGACCGCCGCCGTCGCGGTCTCCACCTACCGGGCCGACACCTGCCGGCTCACCTTCGGTGACACGGCGCCCGTCGCGCTCATGGCCGGCTGACCCACGTCCGACGGGGATTCAGGCCGGGCGGCCCGGGGATCAACGGGCCGTGTTCACGGTTCAGTCGACATCGACGCTGAAGAGCTCGCGCTCGACCTGGTCGAGCGCGAGCCGCAGCGCCCCGGTCGCCACCGCCGCCTCGCCCAGAGCTGACAGCTCCACCCGGGGCGGCCGCAGGCAGTAGCGCTCCAACTCGCCGCGCAGCGGCTCCAGTACGTCGTCCAGCCCCGAGGCCCAGCCGCCGATCACCACCAACTCCGGGTCCAGGGCCAGTACAAGGGCGGCCACGTCGTGAACGAGCCGCTGCACGAACCGCTCCATGGCGTGCTCCGCCCGCTCGTCCCCGGCGCGCGCGAGAGCGAACACCCGCGCCACGGCGGCCTCGTCCAGCGGGTGCAACGGCTCGTCGGTGGTGGACAACAGCGCCTCGGGGCTGTCCTCGCGGCCCAGGAGATGCAGTGCGCCGATCTCCCCGGCGGCTCCTCCGAACCCGCGGTGCAGCCGTCCGCCGATCAGTGAGCCCGCGCCGGGACTGAGCCCGACCAGCACCATCACCACGTCCTCGGCGCCGCGCGCCGCGCCCTTCCAACGCTCGGCGACCACACCGGCGTTGGCGTCGTTCTCGATGAACACCGGGCAGCGGAAGGCCTCCCGGAGACGCTCGCCGAGCGGCAGCCCGGTCCAGCCCGGCAGGGCCGTGCCCAGTCGTACGGTGCCGTCCGCCTCCACGATCCCCGGCGTGCCCACGCCGACGGCGCGCAGCGACTCCTGCCGCACCTCGTTCGTGGCGAGCAGTTCACGGATGGCCTCGTGCGCCGTGGCCAGCCGCTCGTCCGCGGGGGCGTTCTCGGGGACGTCGTGCGCGACCGTACCCGTGAACCGGCCCGTCAGATCGCACAGTACGGCGGCGATGCGGTGGGAGCCGATCTCGACGCCGAGCGCGTGACCCGCCTCGGCGCGGAACCGGAAGCGGCGCGCGGGGCGCCCGCGGCGGGCGGCATGCACGCCGTCCGTGGCTTCCTCCTCCGCCTCAGCCGCCAGGCCCGCGTCGATGAGCCCCTCGACGACGCCTTCCACGGTGGGCCGGGAGAGTTCGGTGGCGTGGGAGAGGTCGGTGAGCGTCAGGGGAGCGCGGCCGAACTCCGAGCTCAGTACGCGCAGCACGGCAGTGGAGTTGATTCGTCGCAGCAGAGAAGGATCTCTGCCCGAGAGCCGCATCAAGTCCGCCTCCCCGCATGTTCCCGTGACGCGGATCGTATCGTCTGCCTCCGGTTACTGCGAGTACGGGATTTCCGCCCGGACGCGCTGATGAAGGCTCGCAGAGCGAGGTCGACCGCTCGCAGAACGGGGCCGACGTCCATGCCCTGCGGCGTGCGCCCGACCCCGCATCAGCCAGGTGCAAGTGGCCGGCCGTGCAGGCCACCGCGACGCCGCCGGTGCTCAACCGCCCGCGGAGCGAGGTCCGTTGGGACGAAGCCGGATGTCGGTGCCCGGCGGTTTACTTGGACCATGGCCGGTACCACCGCACAACACCTCGCGACGATCGATCTGTTACGCGCTCTCGCCTTCCCGGCCCGGCGAGCAAGGTCGGACTCCGTGGTCAGCGGTCCGGGCTATCACATAGCCGAACTGGCCACGAGCGAGGAGTTCTGGGAGGACGACGGCACAGGGCGGCTCGCGGCACTCGAGCAATACGAGGCGGAGTGCGGCGCGTTGAGCGTCGTGCTCTCCGCGCGCTGGGGCGAGCCGCAGGTCTTCAGCTTGTGGAGCACGCTCGTCAGGAGCACCCGGGGCGGGGGCGGCGTTCAGGAGGAGTCCTGGCAGCCCTGGGCGGAGCTGAGCGCGGGCGTTCCCTGTCTGGATCTGTGGCGTGCGGGGGAGAGGTGGATCGCGCTCGGCGTCTCTCAGCACGATGCCGAACTGCCCTTCCAACTGGTCGCAGCGGTCACCGTCAACGACCCGGTCCAGGAGGGCCCTGGCAGTGCGTCGTCTGCAGTGCGGTCGGTGCGCGCTGTTCGGTGCCGTGGCGTCCTAGGGTTGTCGCATGCGATCAGCGTGGGGACTGGCAGTGGGTGCAGCTGCGGTCCTGACCTGGAGTGAGTGGTTGAACTGGCGTTGGTCTCGAACCCTCGTCGGAAACTGCGACGGTGCTTCCGCGGCCGTGGTCGTGCCGGGCTTCCGCAATCCGCACGGGGCGATCAACACCGTCAATCGGTGGCGGGTCCGTGCCGGCCTTCGATCCATCGGCTCCGGCAGCGCGCGCGACACCCGGGTGATCTTCAGTGGCGGCGCGACCGGCAGCGGTCCCGCGGAGGCCCAGCTGATGGCCGACTACGCGGTATCTGTGCTCAAGTTCGAGGGCCGCGTTGTCATCGAAGACCGGAGCATGACCACTTGGGAAAACGTGACCAATGTGATCCCCCTGCTCGAAGGCGTCGACCGCATCAAGATCGCCTCCCAGCCGGCTCACGCGCTCAAGGCTCGCATGTACTTGCGTCGGCAGCGCCCTGATCTCGCTGAGCGGCTTGTACGTGCCGATGACTACCGCCCCGGCGAGTGGATCGTCCTCAAACCGCTGCTGGCCCTGTACGGCCTCTGGACGCTCCGCAGTCTCAAAGCCGAGGAACGGCAGCTCGCGCATTAGCCGGCCGCTCCCGCGCCGGCGCCACATCTTGAGCCCACGCCAGCGATAAGCGGGCGAACACGCGCTTCACGACCCGGCGTTGACTGCCCAGGCCCGGATCCGTGCCGCGGCGAGCCTCCCCGGATCATCGGTTCCGGAGTGATCGGACCACCACGATGATGTGCTCGGTGTGCGAGGGGCCGGCCGAAGCCGTGGGAAGCCGACGACGCGTTGCATTCCGTCAGCAGCTCTAAGTCCCCCGGGACCGGCCGCCGTCCGCATCGTGCTCGTCCGCTTCGGCCGCTGCCCGCAGGTTCCCGAACTCCCCGGCCATGGCCGCCGGCGTCCAATGGGCGTTCAGGCCACTGGGGTTGGGCAGGACCCACACCCGTGCGCCGCCGATCTCGCGTTCCTGCGGTCCGATCCGGGCGGCACGGTCCTCGAAGGCGATCCGGTAAGCGGTCACACCCACCACCGCGAGCCAGAGGGGACGCAGCCGCCGCACCTTCTCCTCCAGCAGCGTCCCGCCCTCGCGGTACTCCTCCGCGCTCAGCTCGTCCGCACGCGCAGTGGCCCGCTGCACGACGTTGGTGATGCCCAGCCCGCACGCGAGCAACTCGCCCTCCTCGTCGGGACGCAGCTGCCGCGGAGTGAACCCCGAGGCGTGCAGCGCCGGCCAGAAGCGGTTGCCGGGACGGGCGAAGTGGTGGCCCGTCGCGGCGGACATCAGCCCGGGGTTGATGCCGCAGAAGAGCACCCGCAGCCCCTCTGCCGTCACGTCCGGGACGGTCTTGCCCCGGGCGGCCTCCAGTTGCTCCCGGCTGAAGCGGGGAGCGCGCGGTGTCAGAGGATCGCCCCCGGCGTGTACGACGCGGCCTCCGGGTGCTGCTTGGCGATCTCGTCGATGCGGGCGACCACTGCGGCAACCTGAGCGCCCGCCGCCCCGGTGAAGGCGAGCCGGTCGTCCATCAGGGCGTTGAGCTCGTCCCGTCCGAGCGGGATCCGCTCGTCCGTGGCCAGCCGGTCGAGCAGCTCGTTGCGCTCGGCGCCCGCCCGCAGTGCCAGCGCCGAGGCGACGGCGTGCTCCTTGATCACCTCGTGTGCGCTCTCCCGGCCGACTCCGGCACGTACCGACGCCATGAGGACCTTCGTGGTGGCCAGGAAGGGGAGGTAGCGGTCGAGTTCGCGTTCCACGACGGCGGGGAAGGCACCGAACTCCTCGAGCACCGTCAGGAACGTCTCCACCAGCCCGTCGAAGGCGAAGAAGGCGTCGGGCAGCGCCACGCGCCGCACGACGGAGCAGGAGACGTCGCCTTCGTTCCACTGGTCGCCGGCGAGCTCGCCCGTCATCGAGGAGTAGCCGCGCAGGACGACCATCAGGCCGTTGACGCGCTCGCAGGAGCGGGTGTTCATCTTGTGGGGCATCGCGGACGAGCCGACCTGCCCCTCCTTGAAGCCCTCGGTGACCAGCTCCTGCCCCGCCATCAGCCGGATCGTCTTGGCCAGCGACGAGGGCGCGGCGGCGAGCTGCACCAGGGCGGTCACGGCGTCGTGGTCGAGGGAGCGGGGATAGACCTGCCCGACAGAGGTGAAGGCGTGCCCGAACCCGAGGTGCCGGGCCACCCTCTGCTCCAGCTCGGAGAGCTTGTCCTCGTCGCCGCCCAGCAGGTCGAGCATGTCCTGCGACGTGCCGACCGGGCCCTTGATGCCGCGCAGCGGGTAGCGGGCGAGCAGGTCGGTCAACCGCTCGTATGCGACGAGGAGTTCGTCGGCGGCGGTGGCGAAGCGCTTGCCGAGCGTCGTGGCCTGCGCGGCCACGTTGTGCGAGCGTCCTGCCATCACCGTCTCGGCGTGCTCACCGGCCAGCTTGCCCAGACGCGACAGCAGGGCGACGGTGCGGTCACGCGCCAGCTCCAGCGAAAGGCGGATCTGAAGCTGCTCGACGTTCTCCGTCAGGTCGCGCGAGGTCATGCCCTTGTGCACGTGCTCGTGGCCGGCGAGGGCGTTGAACTCCTCGATCCGGGCCTTCACATCGTGGCGCGTGACCTTCTCGCGCTCCGCGATCGAGGCCAGGTCGACGCTGGTGAGCACGCGCTCGTAGTCGGCGATGGCCTGCTCGGGGACGTCGACGCCCAGGTCCTGCTGGGCCCGCAGCACCGCGAGCCACAGCCGCCGCTCCAGCACCACCTTCTCTTCGGGGGACCACAGGCGTGCCAGCTGAGTGGAGGCGTAACGGGAGGCGAGGACGTCCGGGATGCGGGGCTTGTCAGTCACACCACCCGATTCTACGGGGTGGGTATGCGGCCTCTACGGGGAGTCCTCGCAGGCCAGCGCTGTCAGTTCCGGCCGCTTCGGCGCGCGCCCGTCACCGCTGGAGCGGCCCGTCAGCCGGCGTCCGATCCAGGGGACCAGATGCTCCCGCGTGAAGCGCAGGTCCGCGCGGCGGCGGGCGAGCCAGGAGGGCGTGACGCCCGGCGGCAGCGGCGTGCGCCAGTCCGAGGTGGCGGGATGTCCCAGGGCCTGCCACACCGCTTCCGCCACCCTGCGGTGTCCCTCGTCCGTCAGGTGCAGGCGGTCGTCAGCCCACAGCCGCTGGTCGGCCAGCGTGCCGCCCGTGTAGAGGTCCACGACGGTCGCGCCGTGCCGCTCCGCAAGCTCGTCGATGAAGGTGAACAGGTGCTCCATGCGCGCCCGGTAGCGCTCCATCACGGGCCCCTGGCGTCCGGGGCTGCGCATCAGCACGAGCCGGCCGCAGCTCGGCGCGAGCTTGCCGACGGACTCCTCCAGCAGCCCGCGCACCCGCCCCATGTCGCACTTGGGGCGCAGCGTGTCGTTGAGCCCGCCGACGAGCGTGACCAGGTCGGCGCCCATCGCGGCGGCGACGTCGACCTGTTCGCTCGCGATCTGCCCGATGAGCTTGCCGCGCACCGCGAGATTCGCGTACCGGAAGCCTTCATGGGCCTCGGGCCCGGTGGCACCAGCACCGGGCCCGGTGAGGGGGCCCTCCGGCCCGCTGGGGGAGCCGGGGAGTTCCTCCACGCGGGCGGCGAGACGGGCGGCGAGCAGATCGGCCCAGCCACGGTAGGTGCCGTCCGGGAGGCGGTCCGACATGCCCTCGGTGAAGGAGTCGCCGAGAGCCACGAAGCTGCGGACGGCGAGTGCCTCACCGGTCTCGGACGTCGGGGGAGCCTCGATGGATTCCGGGGTGCTTGAAGGGTCGGTCGCGCTGGTCACGACCAGCCATCGTATCCGGTTGCTCAGGGCGACCTTCCCCGGCCCCCGGCCGCTACCGGAGTTCGTCCGAGGGGCTGTGGTGCACCAGTTCGCGCAGTACGTCCTCCATGGTCACGACGCCTTCCGTACCCCCGTCCTCGCCCATCACGGCTGCCAGGTGGGTACGGCTGGTGCGCATCGCGCCGAGCACGTCGTCCAGCGGCATCGACGCGTGGACGCGGGCGATCGGGCGCAGCGCCGTGGCCGGGAACGCCGCGTCACGCGGTATGGCGTCCAGCGCGTCCTTGACGTGCAGATACCCCAGCGCCCGGCCCCTGCTGTCGACGACGGGGAAACGGGAGTAGCCCGAAGTGGCCGACAGCTGCTCCAGCTCCTCCGGAGTCACACCCAGCCGCGCCGCCACCACCCGCTCCGTGGGCCGCGCGATCTCGCCGACCGGACGGCGTCCGAGCTCCAGGGCGTCGCGGAGACGTTCCATGGAACGCTCGTCCAGCAGCCCGGCCTCGGTGGAGTCCGCGACCATCTGCGCCAGTTCGTCGTCGGAGAAGGTCGAGGCCACCTCGTCCTTGGGCTCCACGCGCATCAGCTTCAGCAGGCTGTTGGCGAAGGCGTTCACCGTGAAGATCACCGGCCGCAGCGCCCGTGAGAACGCCACCAGCGGCGGCCCGAGCAGCAGTGCCACACGTTCGGGTCCGGCCAGGGCGATGTTCTTGGGCACCATCTCGCCCAGCAGCATGTGCGAGTACGTCGCCAGGGAGAGCGCGATGACGAAGGAGATGATGCGCGCCGCACCGTCCGGCATGCCCACCGCGTGGAAGACCGGCTCCAGCAGGTGCTCGATCGCGGGCTCCGCGACCACACCCAGCACCAGCGTGCACAGCGTGATGCCGAGCTGCGCCGCGGCGAGCAGCGCCGAGACGTGCTCCAGACCCCACATGACGCTCCGCGCCCGCCGGTCCCCCTCCTCGGCCCGCGGCTCGATCTGCGCACGCCGCACCGAGATCAGCGCGAACTCGGCGCCGACGAAGAAGGCGTTGGCGACGAGCGTCAGCAGCCCGATGAGCAGCTGTACCGCGGTCATCGCTCCTCCTCCCCTTCGAGCTCCTGCTCCTCCGCTTCGAGCGGAGCGGTCAGCTGTACGCGGGCGGCCCGGCGCCCCCGTGCGTCCACCACCTCGGTGTGCCAGCCCTCCACGTCGAGCTGGTCGCCGCGCTCCGGGATGCGCCCGAGCTGCGTGGCGACCAGGCCGGCGAGGGTCTCGTACGGCCCTTCGGGGGCACGCATGCCGATGCCCTCCAGCTGGTCGATGCGGGTGGCGCCGTCCGCGTCGTAGATCCTGCGCCCCTCCGGGTCCTGCCCGGCCGGCGCCAGGTCCGGGCGCTCCTGCGGATCGTGCTCGTCGCGGACCTCGCCGACGACCTCC
The DNA here is from genome assembly GCF_013870515.1 of Streptomyces albidus (ex Kaewkla and Franco 2022). Taxonomy (GTDB): domain Bacteria; phylum Actinomycetota; class Actinomycetes; order Streptomycetales; family Streptomycetaceae; genus Streptomyces; species Streptomyces albidus. Next base: position 30,199 of record NZ_JACBXA010000032.1, read on the forward strand.
TCGATGATGTCCTCGAGGGTCACCACGCCCGCCGTGCCGCCGTACTCGTCGATGACGATCGCGATGCTGCGGTCGCCGCCCGGCATGCGGTCCAGCAGCCGGTCGACGGTCAGTGACTCCGGGACGAGCAGCGGCTCGTGCATCAGCTCGGTCACCGGATAGCGGGGACGGTCGTCGGCGGGAACCGCCAGCACGTCCTTGATCCGCACGATGCCGACGACCGTGTCCAGGCCGCCGCGCACGACCGGGAACCGGGAGAGGCCGGTGGCGCGGGTGGCGTTGGCGACGTCCTCCGCGTTGGCCTGAACGTCCAGGGAGGTCACCTGGACCCTCGGCGTCATCACGTTCTCGGCGGTCAGCTCCGCGAGGTGCAGCGTCCGTACGAAGAGCTCGGCGGTGTCCGCCTCGAGTGCACCCTCCTTCGCGGAGTGCCGGGCGAGCGCCACCAGTTCCCGAGGGGAGCGGGCGGAGGCCAGCTCCTCGGTGGGCTCCAGCCCCATCAGGTGCAGGATGCGGTTGGCGGTGTTGTTCAGATGCCGGATCAGCGGGCGGAAGGCGGCGGAGAAGATCCGCTGCGGTGTGGCGACGGCCTTGGCGAGCGTCAGCGGCCGGGAGATGGCCCAGTTCTTCGGCACCAGTTCGCCGATGACCATCAGCACGATGGTGGACAGGGCCGTACCGACGACGAGCGCCGCCGAGGGCGCGGCCGATCGCGGAACGCCCGCCGCCTCCAGCGGGCCCGCGATCAGCTTGGCGATCGACGGCTCGGCGAGCATGCCCACCACGAGGTTGGTGACCGTGATGCCCAGCTGGGCCCCGGAGAGCTGGAAGGTCAGCGACCGCACGGCCTCCATGGCACTCTGCGCGCCGCGCTCCCCGCGCTGCACCGCCCGCTCGAGATCGGCGCGTTCGACCGTCGTCAGCGAGAACTCCGCCGCGACGAACGCACCGCAGGCCAGTGCGAGCAGCAGCGCCAGGAGGAGGAAGAGCACCTCCGTCATCGGGAGACCCCCACCCCGGAGCGGGCGGCACGTGGAGCGGGGAGGACGGAGGAGAGCGCCGCGCGGTGCCGGACACCGCGCTGTGTGCAGTTGGGAGGGTCGCCCATGGGCGGACTCTCACACCTTTCGGTCAGGGCTGCCCCCGCTGGAGGCGGGGTGGCTGAGTGACAGGAGTTGTTCATCGTAGTCGGGCGGGCCGACACCGCGTTCCCCGGCCCGAGGGCCCGTATGCGCTCAGACCAGGTATTTGACCCAGCGGCTCCACTGTGCCTGAGAGGCGTAGCCCGCGGCGCTCCAGGCGCCGTGCGCCGAGCCGTTGCGGTCCAGCACCATCGCGTCCGCCCGGCGCCCGCCAAGTGCGGTGAACCGTTGTTCGGCGGCCTCCAGCAGCGCGGTGGCCACTCCCCGTCGCCGGTACCGGGGATGCACCGCGAGGCGGTAGAGGTGGCAGCGCCAGCCGTCGAATCCGGCGATCACAGTGCCTGCCGGTGCGGGCCCGCCGCACTCGGCCAGGAGCAGGGCGCCCGGGTCGCGGTCGAGAAGCATGTCCAGCCCGGGACGGTCGTCGCTGATGCTCGTGCCCTCGGCGGCTTCGTTCCAGAATTCCAGTACGCGGTCGAGGTCTGCGCTGGTCGCGGCGCGTATCGCGAGATCGTCCATGGCGGTAGCCCAGCACCCCGCCGCCCTCACGGTGGCGGAATTCCATCATGCGGACGGTGTGCGAGGCGGCGGCACGGCGGAGCCTCAGCCGCGTACGCGCAGCGACGGCAGGAACAGCACCACCAGCACCACGAGATTCGCCACGGTCCCGAAGGGCAGGTACCAGAGGCCGCAGGCGGCGGCGATCACGAGTGCCCACCAGGCTCCCGCTGTCCCGGCGGCGAAGGCGGCCCCGGAGGCCAGGTAGAGCACGGCGTAGCCGACGAAGACCGCCTTGACCGGCAACGAACGCGGGTCGAGGCCCACACCCGGGACGAGGTGCGCCCACGGTCCCAGCCGGCCCGCGTGGGTCCCGCTGTCAGGCGTGACGAAGTCTCCGGTGAGCAGCGCGTGGAGCCCGTCGAAGAGCATCCATCCGCCGACGACCGTCACCAGAGCCGGTACGGCCCATCCCGCCCAGTGCACGCCCATTCCCCCTCGGCAGACGGCTCCCCGGCGCGGGCGCCGAAGGATGTCGGCCCCACGCCTGGCCGATGCTAGCGGAGGAGTGCTAGCGTTGTGGTGTGGCCAAGACTCAGCTGAACGTCCGTGTGGACGAGGCGACCGCGGAGACGGCGCGAGAGCGCGCCCTCGAGCGGGGGGTGAGCGTGAACCGCTACATCGAAGAGCTGGTCGAGCGCGACGCCGGCGAGGTGGGGCACACCTTCGTCGAAGCCGCCGCGGACTTCATGAGGAGTTACGAGTCGGTCTTCGCGGAGGAGTTCCCCGAACCGGTTCACCGCGAGAGCGAGGGTCGTCCGCGTACGTGACACTCCGCATCGATCTCGCCTGGCTTCTGATGGTCGCCGAGGCGAAAGCTCCGGGTGACCCCCGCATCACCGACTACGGCGCGCTTGTCGCCGCCGTCAGCAGGCACGAGGCAGCCATATTCGAGCGCCCCGTCTACCCCGAACCTCACGACCGCGCTGCAGCGTTGCTCCAACTGCTGCTGCACGTCCCCGCGTTGGAGCGGGGCAACGCCCTCTTCGCGTCGGCGGTCGCCTATGCGTACCTCGTGGCCAGCGGCCTGCCTGTCGCCACCTCTCCGGAGAAGATCCGCGACCTGGCCTGGCTGGTCAAGGACGGCTCGGCCGGAGTGCACGACATCGCCGGCGAACTGCGCACCTGGACGAACTGAGTCCATCGCAGGCCTTCAACTCCTCGGCGCCGGGCGGGAGTCCGGCTGGGCGAGACCTCGTCCGGCAGGGCGGACGCAGCTGCTTCAGGGGCAGTCGGCTCTGCCCAGCACATGGAAGGACGAGGGGAAGACGGGACCGTCCTGCGGCACCAGCAACCGCCGGAAGGAGACGTTCGTGAATCCCGCCGCCCCGATCTCCCCGACCGGGTCGCGCCCCGTGTGGCAGCCGCCGAACAGATGCGGCCACACCGTACGGTCCAGGGCGCGCTGGAACCGCATCATCCCCCGGCGCCCCTCGGCCGACCCGTGCTCGTAGAAGCGCAGCTCACCGCCGGGCCGCAGCACGCGCCGCAGCTCCAGAAGGGCCGGACGCACATCGGGCAGTGAGCACAGCACCAGCGAGCAGACCGCGGCGTCGAACGATTCGGACGGCACCGGCAGGTGCTGTGCGCTGCCCGCCACCACCTCCACCGGGACCGGTGCGTGCTCGGCCGCCGCGATGGCCGACTTCCGCAGATGCGGCTCGGGTTCCACCGCGATCACCTGCGTGACGGTCGCGGGATAGCGCGTGAAGTTGAGCCCGTTCCCCGGGCCCACCTCGATCACCCTCCCGGTGAGCCCGGCGAGCAACTCCTCACGGTGGGCGCCGACCCCCGCCCGTACGTCGGCGGACTCGCTCAGCCGGGTGTAGAACCGCGCGAACAGCGGATGACGCACCGTCTCTTCCGCCGGTTCCTGCTCCGCGCCCGGTAGAGCCATGAGTTGGGTCCCTCCGTCGAACTTCGTGACCAGGTGAACCGATTCTCCCCCAAAAAGGCTGAAGTGACGCCTTGACACCGCGAGAAGGGCAGGCATGTTTCAGTGCCAGGGGCCGTGGCGGCTGCCGCCGAGCTCCTCGGAAAGCCAACTCCGAGCCGACGCGCGGAAGTCGGCCCGCGACAAGGCGCCCGCCCCGGCGGGCAGAACACCGAGCAGCGCGGCGCCGGCGGCCCGCGGCAGATCCTGAAGGTTGCAGCGCGTCGCCAGATCGGGCTCCTTGGGAAGGCTGCCGATGACCACGCCCGCCACGCGCAGTTCACGGATGCGCAGCGCTTCCGTCGTCAAGGCCGTCGCGTTCAGAGTCCCCAGCCCTGCCGCGGCGACCACCAGCACCGGCGCCGCCAGCAGCCCGGCCACGTCCGCGAGGGTCGCCCCGTCCTCGTCGTAGCGCACCAGCAGGCCGCCGGCGCCCTCGACGAGGACCAGGTCGTGACCGGCGGCCAGTTTCCGGGCGGCTTCTGCGACCTGTGACGGGCGCACCGGATCAAGGCCGGCCCGCCGTGCCGCAGTCTCCGGCGCCATCGGCTCCGGATAGCGCGCGAGTTCGGCGCCTGTGACCTCGTCGCCCGCCAGACGCCGCACGTCGGCGACATCTCCGGGCTCCTCCGCGGCAAGTCCCGTCTGCGCGGGCTTGAGGACGGCGACCGACCGGCCCTGCTCGAGCGCCGCCGCGGCGAGAGCGGCCGTGACGACCGTCTTGCCGACCTCGGTGCCCGTGCCGGTCACGACCACGACTCCTCGCACGCGCTCAGCCCTCCGCAGCCGCGGCACACATGGCGTCGCAGATCAGGGCCACGTCCGCCTCGTCGGTCACGTACGGAGGCATCGCGTAGACCATGTCGCGGAAGGGCCGCAGCCACACCCCGGCCCCTGCGGCGGCTCGCGTCGCGGCGTCCATGTCGACGTCGTGGTCGAGCTGGAGCACGGCGATCGCACCGAGCACCCGCACGTCGACGACGCCCGGCAGGCCGCCCGCCCGGGACAGCCCGGCCTTCAGCCCGCTCTCGATCTTCCGTACCCGAGCCGCCCAGTCGCCGTCCAGAAGCAGGCCGATCGAGGCGTCGGCGACGGCGGCCGCGAGCGGATTGCCCATGAACGTCGGACCGTGCGCGAGTACGGGCACCTCACCCTGCGAGATCCCCTCCGCGACCCGCGACGTGCACACAGTGGCCGCCAGGGTCATGTAGCCCCCGGTCAGCGCCTTGCCGAGGCACATCACGTCAGGGGTGACCCCGGCGTGCTCCGACGCGAACAGCGCGCCCGTACGCCCGAAGCCGGTGGCGATCTCATCGAGTACGAGCAGCACGTCGTGCTCGTCGCACGCCTCACGCAGGGCCCGCACGTAGGCGGGGGAGTGGAATCGCATTCCACCGGCGCCCTGCACCACGGGTTCCACGATCACCGCGGCCAGCTCGTCCGCGTGCCGGGCGATCGTCTCCCGCAGGTGCGAGGTGTAGCGCTCGTCCGGAGCGGCGTCGAAGCCCGGGGGCGGTGCGTCGGCGAAGACCTGCCTCGGGAGCGCCCCGGACCACAACTCGTGCATGCCGCCTTCGGGATCGCATACGGACATCGGCTGCCAGGTGTCGCCGTGGTAGCCGCCGCGCCACGTCATCAGCCGCCGCTTGCCGGGGCGTCCCCGCGAACGCCAGTACTGGAGGCACATCTTGACCGCGACCTCGACCGAGACGGAACCGGAGTCGGCGAGGAAGACGTGCTCGAGACCGTCCGGCGTCAAATCGACAAGTCGTTTCGTCAACCGCACGGCGGGCTCATGGGTGAGCCCGCCGAACATGACATGGCTCATCCGGTCGAGCTGGGTGCGGGCCGCCTCGTTGAGTACGGGGTGGTTGTAGCCGTGCACCGCCGACCACCACGAGGACATCCCGTCCACCAACTCCCGCCGCCCGCACACCTTCTGGGCCAGACGCAGCCGCACCCCGGCCGCCGACTCGACGACCAGGGGCTGCGAGCGGCCGGGCATGGGGCCGTAGGGATGCCACACGTGCTGCCGGTCGAGAGCCAGCAACTCCTCCGGACTCATGGAGAGTTCACCCACCTCGACGGCGCTCAGGCGTTCGGCGGCAGGGCGGTGCCGGTGCCCCGGCGGCGCACGGCCACCAGTTCGTCGGTGCGGTGCTCGGGCATGGTCGTGGTGTCGGTGCCCTCGACCTCGAAACCGGCGTCCGCGATCATGTCCAGGTCGGCCTGCCCGGCCTGGCCCTCGCTGGTGAGGTAGTCGCCGAGGAAGATGGAGTTGGCCAGGTGCAGGGCCAGCGGCTGGAGTGACCGCAGGTGCACCTCGCGCCCGCCCGCCAGCCGCACCTCGGCGTCCGGGCAGACGAACCGCACCATGGCCAGGATGCGCAGCGCACGCTGCGGCGTCAGGTTCCACTCGCCGGCCAGCGGCGTGCCGTCGAACGGGATGAGGAAGTTGACCGGCACCGAGTCCGGGTCCAGCTCGCGCAGCGCGAAGACCACGTCCACCAGGTCCTCGTCGGTCTCACCCATCCCCGCGATCAGTCCCGAACAGGCCGACAGGCCCGCCGACTGCGCCTGACGCACGGTCTCCTGCCGGTCCGAGAAGTCGTGAGTGGTGCAGATGTCGGAGTAGGTCGCCTCGGAGGTGTTGAGGTTGTGGTTGTACGCGTCGGCGCCGGCCGCCTGCAGCTTCGCGGCCTGCCCCTCCGAGAGGAGTCCCAGACAGGCGCAGATCTCCACGCCCTCGTGCTCGTCCTTGATGGCGGAGATGGTCTTCGAGACGCGATCGAGGTCCCGGTCGGTCGGCCCGCGACCGCTGGCAACGAGACAGACCCGCTTGGCACCGCCCTTGAGACCCGCCGCGGCGGCCGAAGCGGCCTCATCCGGCTTCAGCCAGGTGTACTTGAGGATCTCGGCCTTCGAACCCAGCCGCTGGGAGCAGTACGAACAGTCCTCGGGGCACAGCCCGGACTTCAGGTTGACCAGATAATTCAGCTTCACTCTCCGCCCGTACCAGTGGCGCCGCACCTTCCCCGCGGCGGCGACCACGTCGAGCAGTTCCTCGTCGGAGGTCTCCAAAACGGCACGTGCCTCGTCGCGTGTGGGCAGCTCGCGCCGAAGCCCCTTCTCCACCAGTGTGTTCAGCAGGTCCATGGCGTCGATCCTTGCTGATTTCCCCGCTCGGGGCCAAGGAGTGAGGTCACAACACGGACGGGTGGAGGTGTGTGCATCACCACACCACACCCTCGCACGGCAGCGACTACCGTCTATGGACTGCATACAAAACCACCCCGCCAGGTGAGGCACCGTCGCGTGCCGGGGCCGGCGGATTCCGGCCCGGCCCGACCAGACAGACCCGCAACGGAAGCACGAGGAAGCGCGCCATGCCCGAGGAGCCCGAGACACGCCCCGAACCGTCCGGGTCCTCCCAGCCCAGCCAACTGCCCGCCCAGCAGGACCCGTTCGGCTGGATCGACGACGCCCGCAGCACCCGGGAGCGGGCCGGCCTCGTACGCGCGCTGCGCCCCCGTCCCGCCGAGTCCCCGCTGCTGGATCTGGCCGGCAACGACTACCTCGGGCTCACGCGCCATCCCGAGGTGACCGGCGCCGCGGCGGACGCGGCACGCGTGTGGGGCGCCGGCTCGACCGGCTCGCGACTGGTCACCGGCTCCACCGCCCTCCACGCCGAACTGGAGGCGGAACTTGCCGAGTTCTGCGGTTTCGAAGCGGCGCTCGTGCTCTCCTCGGGCTACGCGGCGAACCTCGCCGCCCTCACCGCGCTCACCGCCCCCGGCACCCTCCTCGTCTCCGACGCGGGCAACCACGCGTCTCTCATCGACGGCTGCCGCCTTTCGCGCGCCGAGACGGCCGTCGTGCCTCATGCCGACCCCGAAGCCGTGCGCAAGGCCCTGGACGGTCATGACGGGCGCGCCCTCGCCGTGACCGACTCCGTCTTCTCCGTGGACGGCGACGCCGCCCCGCTGCGGGAGCTGTCCGCCGCCTGCCGCGCACACGGTGCCGCGCTCGTCGTCGACGACGCTCACGGCCTGGGTGTGGTCGGGGAGGGCGGAAGGGGTGCGGTGCACGCCGCGGGGCTCGCAGGGGACGCCTCCACCGTCGTGACCGTCACCCTCTCCAAGTCCCTGGGCAGCCAGGGCGGAGCGGTCCTCGGACCGGCGCGCGTCATCGACCACCTCGTCGACACCGCCCGTACGTTCATCTTCGACACGGGGCTGGCCCCGGCGGCCGCCGGAGGCGCCCTC
>NZ_JACBXA010000320.1 GCF_013870515.1 Streptomyces albidus (ex Kaewkla and Franco 2022)
ACGACGTCGGCGAGGAGGTCGATGACGTCTTCGGCGAACCGGCCGCTGCTTCGGGCGGCCTCCTCGCGGCGCTGCGCGATGTGGCGAGCGAGGAGCGCCTCGATCACGGCTGCCGTGTCGCGGTCAGGATCGAGGCCCAGCGTGCCGGCCTCCGGCACCCCTTCGCGCACGTGAGCGCTCGGCCGACGCTGCATGGCGGCTCCTTCCCAGAGGTTCAGCCCGACAGAGCACAACCGAAGACGATCACGAACAGCGATGAGGAAACTACGGAGAGTTTTTCAGCCCGCGTGCGGACGCGCATTTCAGAGCCGCAGATGCACGAGCAGGCAGGAAGTGCAGGCATTCACCGGCGAGAGGAGGGCACCCGAAGTGAGGAAAACGGCATAACACGCGAAAGGCAGATAAATGTCGTGGGGCAGGAAGCAGACCGGAGGTGACCGGCTGCCCTGGAGGACCCAGGGGATCGTGGCCGTCGGCACTCTCCGTCGCAAGATCGCCGAGGGTACGCGAGCCGTCGGCCGTACGGGCAGAGCCGTCCCTGATCTGCCGCGCGAGGGGAGCGAGACCGCGATGCCGGACGTGGGCGGCGCGCACCGAACCGCAGACCCGCACGAGAGAGGTGGCCGTGCCTCATGAGTGACACCACGCAGGGCACCCGACGCGACGAACTCTTCAGCGACTTCGCGCACGCCGTGAACCTTCCCGCGGGCCAGCTGGAGCACTGGCTGGAGACGAAGGAGTCACGGAACGCGGGCCGGCACAAGGGCCAGAGCGAGAGCCACGGTCACGCCACCGGGCGGCGCATCGTACGGCTGCTGCGGACCCGCAAGGCCGACTTCACCGCCGATGACCTCGTACACATGCGCAAGATCATCCACCACATCGACCGGCAGCTCAGGCACCGGCCGCGAGGTGACGTGAGCGACACGGAGTGGCGCTTCTCGCTCATGAACTGGGGACACGATCCGCAGCGCTGACCCCGCCGCACACCGGCCGGCCTGTCCCGTGCCGGAGTGGTGCGTGCCCGGTAGCGCCAGGGTGTGTCCGCCAGGCGGGCCTTTGCTCCCCCCTAGGCGAGGATGGACTCATGCTGCTCGCTGACATCGCCCGTACCTCCCGGGAGATCGCGACGGCCTCCGCCCGCAAGGAGAAGGTGGCGTTGCTCGCGAGGCTCTTCCGCACGGCCTCCCCGGACGAAGTGCCCCTGGTCGTCACGTACTTGGCGGGGCGGCTCCCGCAGCGCCGCACCGGCGTGGGCTGGCGCACGCTTTCCGAGCGCCATCCGGCCTCCGCCGCCCCGCAGTTGACCATCGCGGAGGTGGACGAGTCACTGGAGCGCATCGCGGCCGTCAGCGGCAAGGGCGCCCAGGCGGAGCGTGGACGGCTGGTGGGAACGCTGATGTCGGCCGCGACCGAGGAGGAGCAGCACTTCCTCTTCCGGCTGCTCACAGGCGAGTTGAGGCAGGGCGCGCTCGACGCCTTCGCGGTCGAGGGCCTCGCCCAGGCCGTCGGCGTGCCTTCGGACCAGGTGCGGCGTGCGGTGATGTTCGGCGGATCGCTGGGTGCGGTCGCCCGCGCCCTGCTGGCCGAAGGCCCCGACGCCCTGGGCGAGTTCCAGCTGCGCACCGGCCGCCCGGTGCTGCCGATGCTGGCGCAGAGCGCGAAGGACGTACTGGAGGCACTGGACCGGCTCGGTCCGTGCGTCGTGGAGGAGAAGCTGGACGGCATCCGTGTTCAGGTGCACAAGGACGGCGGGAGCGTGGGGGTCTACACGCGAACGCTGGACGACATCACCGACCGCCTTCCCGAACTGACGGACGCCGCCGAGGCGTTGAGCGCTCAGCAGGCCGTCCTGGACGGAGAGGTGATCGCCCTCGACCAGCAGGACAGACCGGTCGCGTTCCAGGAGCTCTCCCAGCGTGTGGGTTCACGCGTCGACGTTCCCGCCGCGCGGGCGACTCTGCCTGTGACGGCCCGCTTCTTCGACCTGTTGTCCGTGGACGGCCGCGACCTGGTCGACCTGCCCGTACGGGAGCGGCACGAGGTCCTCGCCGAGGTCGTGCCCGAGTCGTTGAGGGTGCGGCGGCTGGTCGTCGACGCTCCGCAGGACGCCGCGCAGCGTGCCGCGGCGGAGCACTTCGCACGCGACGTCCTGGAACAGGGCCGTGAGGGCGTCATGGTGAAGGCTCTGGATTCCGCCTACAGCGCGGGGCGGCGCGGCACGTCCTGGCTGAAGGTGAAACCGGTCTTCACGCTGGACCTTGTGGTGCTGGCCGCGGAATGGGGACACGGTCGCCGTACGGGAACGCTCTCGAACCTGCATCTGGGCGCACGGCGGCCCGACGGCGGCTTCGCGATGCTCGGGAAGACCTTCAAGGGGCTCACCGACAAGCTGCTGGCCTGGCAGACGGGGCAGTTGCGCGACCTCGCCGAGAGCGAGCATCCCTGGGGCGTGACCGTACGGCCCGAACTGGTCGTGGAGATCGCCTTCGACGGGCTGCAGCGCTCCACCCGCTACCCGGCCGGGGTGACCCTGCGCTTCGCCCGCGTGGTGCGCTACCGCACCGACAAGACCACCGCGCAGGCGGACACCGTCGACGACGTCCTCGCGCTGCGCCGGTAGGCGGCGGAGCCGCCTCAGCGGGGCGCGGCACGAGGACGTCAGGTGCGGTGCGTCAGCGCACGGACGGGGTTCGGCGGACCGGTCAGCCGCGCGGCACGACCATCGACAGGACGGACGGCATCTTCGCCCAGTCCGAGGTGGTGAAACTGGCGTGCGACGCGGCGAGTTGGGTGACCCGGTCGCGGGCCTCCTGCTCGGTGGGGCTGCTGCCGTCGATCTCCGGCGCGACCTTGTGGGCGTCCGTCATGACCACGAGGTAGCCGCGTTCCCTGTACCAGGCCGTGTCGATCTCGCCGCCCGCGAAGGTGGAGGCGTCACCGTCGAAGAGCACGAACCAGGGGCGCAGCGCCTCCTCGTACCGTTCGGTGCGCGGGTCGCCCTTCTCCGCACCGTGCACCGCGGGGAAGGCACCGGCGTCGCCGAGCGTGCCCTTGGCTGCCAGGTCCTTCAGGTGGGAGCCGTACTCCTCGTCCGTCCACAGGTCGTCGGCCGGGTTGCCCTCCTCGACGGTGCCGGGGATGAGTTCGAAGACGAACTTGCCGGCCATCGCGTCCCGGTCGGGCCAGCCGCCGGCTCCCACCGCCTCGTCCAGAGTGGCGTGCTCCCCGACGACGTCGGAGGGGCGCAGGAGCGCGTCGCCCAGCTTCTCGCTGAGCAGGGCGTCCAGTTCGTCCGGGCCGCGGTCGGCCTTGTTGTAGAACCCGTCCTTCATCTCGACCTTGATGAGTACGGGCGGGTGTCCGGGGTGGGCGTCGTGCCACGCGCGCATGTCCGCGAGGCAGCCGTCGAGGCCCTTGTCGCGCTTCTTGCTGCGCAGTTCGGCCGCCGAGCCTGCGTTCTCGCAGTTGTTGTCGTTGCCCGTCGGGTTGCTGTGGGACACGCGCCAGCCACTGCCGACGATGTTGGTCCACACGTCCAGTTCGAGAAGCGACGCCCCCGTGTCGAGGGCGTCGGCGAAGTACTCGTATTTGTCCTTCTCGTAGGCGTTGTGGACTCCTACGGCGGTGGTCTCCGCGTAGGAGGAGGCAGCCGCCTCGGGTTCTGCCTGCGCTGAGAACGGGCTGGCCAGAGCGGTCGCAGCCGTGACGATGGCGGCCACCGGTATGGCGACGGCCAAGCGGGATCTGCTCATGGGCTGATACCTCGGTCTGTGGGGGGGCCAAGTGGGCATCAGCGTAGAGCGGTTCACGTACCAGGGGTACGGCTCACGGGAAACGAGCCGGACGAACTCGCGGGGAGCACGGCTGCGTCCGAGGCACGGAACTGGCCCCCTGCCGACGGAGACCGGCAGCAGGGGGCATCACTTCCGATGCGGGCGGATTCAGCGGCGGCGGCGCTTGGAGCGGTCGAGCGCGGCGACTCCGAGTGCCGCGAGAACCAGCTGGACGAGCCATTCGATCCAGTCGACGCCCTTGGTGTCGCCCACACCGAAGTAGTTGGCGAGAGCGGACCCGATCAGGGCGGCGACGATGCCGACCCCGATCGTCAGCAGGATGCCGACGCGCTGACGCCCGGGAACGATGAGCCGCCCCAGCACGCCGATCACGATGCCGATGACTATGGCGCTGATGATGCCTGAGATCTCCATGATCTCCCCTTGTCGGTCGTCGTGTTCCCTTCTCTTGCCCACAACGGGACGGCGCAGTCAACGCAGTTACGCCCGGTACGGATCCACGTCCGGAACCCGCCGGTCGAGGGGGCTGAAGGGTGCGAGACTTTCCCCGTACGGAGAGGAGTTCCAGCAGGTGGACGCACTGATCCCCCGCCCTCCGGCGCGACTCGGGCCGGGTGCGGTGCACCGGCCCGGCTGGCTCCCCAAGGAGCAGCAGCGGCAGCTGGTCACCGCCTGCCGCGAGTGGGCGGCCGGCCCGGTTCCGCTGCGGCACACCCGGCTGCCGAGAGGCGGCGTGATGTCGGTGCAGACGGTGTGCCTCGGCTGGCACTGGCAGCCCTACCGGTACACCCGCACCGCCGGCGACGTGAACGGAAGCCGCGTGGCCGCCTTCCCCGAGTGGCTGGCCGAGCTCGGCAGGCGCGCCCTCGCCGACGCATACGACGACCCGGACGCGGGCGAGGGATACGACCCCGACACCGCTCTGATCAACTTCTACGACGGCCGGGCGAAGATGGGCATGCACCAGGACAAGGACGAGCAGTCCGGTGCACCGGTCGTCTCGCTGAGCATCGGCGACACGTGCCTCTTCCGCTTCGGCAACACCACGACGCGCGGCAGGCCCTACACCGATGTCGAGCTGGCGTCCGGGGACCTCTTCGTCTTCGGCGGCCCGTCACGCTTCGCGTACCACGGCGTGACGAGGGTCTTCGAAGGAACGGGCGACCCCGCTACGGGCCTGGCGTCGGGCCGGCTGAACATCACTCTGCGGGTCACGGGTCTCACGGACTGACCGGGACGATGTGTAAGACGGGCCCCGCCTGCCTACTCGGACCCCATGAACGCGAAGCACCCGGATCCCGAGGACCCGGAAGATCCCCGGCACACGCCCGGACTCGAGCCGGGCGGTGAGGTGCCGCCCGGCGAGACGCCGCCGGGAGAGGACAGCACCGGAGGCGCAGGCCCCGACGAGCGCCACAACCCCGCCAAGGGCTGGGCCAAGGCGCCGGTGATCATTCTGGCGGTGCTGGTGCTGTTCTTCGTCGTCTACTTCGTGGCCTGGGCCGTGGAGCTGTGAGCCGGTAACCGGAGCGCTGGCCGGGCAAGAGAGCTGAGCCGAAGCGCGGCCGGGCAGGAGCTGAGGCCGCGGGCGGACAAGCGCATCCCTTCCCGCTTGTCCGCCCGCGGCCTCTTCACGTACAGCACCTCACATGCGGCTACGCCGCCTCACGCCCCTCACGGAGGAGGCGGCGCGGGCTGCGGCTCGGGCTCCGGCGGTACGGGCTCCGGATCGCAGCAGGTGCCCTCCGGTTCCTCGGTCTGCCGCTCGGGCTCCACCAGCGGCTG
>NZ_JACBXA010000321.1 GCF_013870515.1 Streptomyces albidus (ex Kaewkla and Franco 2022)
GGCGTGACGGGCGCGACCCGCTGTCGTTGGGTGCTGCGGTGCGCGGGTTGATCACGGAGCGGGGCTGGGAGGTCCCGGCTGCGGTGGGCGGAGTGATGGGGCGCTGGCCTCAGTTGGTGGGGCCGGAGGTCGCGCAGCACTGCGAGCCCGAGCACTACGACGAGGAGGAGCGGGTGCTCACGGTTCGCTGCGACTCGACGGCGTGGGCGACGCAGTTGAGGCTGCTCGCGCCCCGCCTGGTGGCGCGGTTGAACGAGGATCTGGGGCAGGGGACGGTCGTGTTGCTGAAGGTGCGGGGCCCGCAGGCTCCGAACACTCAGCGTGGCCGCCTGCGTGCTCCCGGTAGCAAGGGACCGGGTGACACCTACGGGTGATTCGTGACGGCGCTCACGGTGATGGAGCGTTGACAGCCCGAAGCGCTGAGCGCCCCTGTGAGCGTTCTGGCCCCCCGGTCCGCATATGGGGAGTCGGCGGACGCCAGTTCAGGTCGGCACATGCGGACTCAGGCACCCGCAAACCCCCATTCACGCTGCCACCCCCGGTACACTGATGACGAACCCGCCCAGTTGCGGAACATGTCGAACGACGCAGCCGCTCCACCTTGCCCCGGAGTCGGCCTGTGCTGTGCCAGAAAGGGCGCTTCGTGGCCGATTCCGGCGATCTCAACGAGAACGAGAACAACTCTCCCGATACGGATGCCGCGCTGGTCGACGGCGCCGGTGCCGATGTGCCTCCGGTGGGCCCCCCGGTATCGCCCGTCTCGGCCGTGGCCGAGCCGTCGTACGACGCGAGCGCGATCACCGTCCTCGAGGGCCTCGAGGCGGTGCGGAAGCGCCCCGGCATGTACATCGGGTCGACCGGAGAGCGTGGTCTGCATCACCTCGTCTACGAGGTCGTGGACAACTCCGTCGATGAGGCGCTGGCCGGGCACGCGGACTTGATCGATGTGGCGCTGCTGGCCGACGGCGGCGTGCGGGTCGTGGACAACGGCCGTGGCATCCCCGTGGGCATCGTTCCCTCGGAGGGCAAGCCGGCCGTCGAGGTCGTCCTCACGGTGCTGCACGCGGGCGGCAAGTTCGGCGGTGGCGGTTACGCGGTCTCCGGCGGTCTGCACGGTGTGGGTGTCTCCGTCGTCAACGCGCTTTCGCAGCGGGTGGCGGTGGAGATCCGGACGGACGGCCACCGCTGGACGCAGGACTACAAGCTGGGTGTGCCGACGGCCCCGTTGAAGCAGAACGAGACGACGGACGAGACCGGCACCACGGTCACGTTCTGGGCCGACTCGGAGATCTTCGAGAGCACGGACTACTCGTTCGAGACGCTCTCGCGCCGGTTCCAGGAGATGGCCTTCCTCAACAGGGGCCTGACGATCCAGCTCACCGACGAGCGTCCCGAGCATGTGGACGAGGAGGGCAATCAGCTCTCCGTCCGCTATCACTACGAGGGCGGCATCTCCGACTTCGTGCGCTATCTCAACTCCCGCAAGGGCGAGTTGGTGCACCCGACGGTGATCGACATCGAGGCCGAGGACAAGGAGCGGATGCTCTCGGTCGAGATCGCGATGCAGTGGAACAACCAGTACAGCGAAGGTGTGTACTCCTTCGCGAACACGATCCACACGCATGAGGGCGGTACGCACGAGGAGGGCTTCCGTGCGGCGCTGACGGGGTTGATCAACCGGTACGCGCGGGACAAGCGGCTGCTGCGCGACAAGGACGACAACCTCACCGGTGAGGACATCCGTGAGGGTCTGACGGCGATCATCTCGGTGAAGTTGGGTGAGCCGCAGTTCGAGGGCCAGACGAAGACGAAGCTGGGCAACACGGAGGCCAAGACCTTCGTTCAGAAGATCGCGCACGAGCATCTGAACGACTGGCTGGACCGTAACCCCAACGAGGCCGCCGACATCATCCGCAAGGGCATCCAGGCGGCGACGGCGCGGGTGGCCGCCCGCAAGGCACGTGACCTGACGCGCCGCAAGGGCCTGTTGGAGACGGCTTCGCTGCCGGGCAAGCTGAGCGACTGCCAGTCGAACGACCCCGCCAAGTGCGAGATCTTCATCGTCGAGGGCGACTCGGCCGGCGGTTCGGCCAAGTCGGGCCGGAACCCGGAGTTCCAGGCGATCCTCCCGATCCGCGGCAAGATCCTCAACGTGGAGAAGGCGCGCATCGACAAGGTGCTGCAGAACGCCGAAGTGCAGGCCCTGATCTCGGCGTTCGGCACGGGCATCCACGAGGACTTCGACATCGCGAAGCTGCGGTACCAGAAGATCATTCTCATGGCCGACGCCGACGTCGACGGCCAGCACATCAACACCCTGCTGCTCACCCTGCTGTTCCGCTTCATGCGGCCGCTGGTGGAGGCGGGTCACGTCTTCCTCTCGCAGCCGCCGCTCTACAAGGTCAAGTGGGGCCGGGACGAGCACCAGTACGCCTACTCCGACCGCGAGCGCGACAGCCTGGTCCAGCTCGGCCGTGAGCAGGGCAAGCGGATGAGGGACGACTCGATCCAGCGCTTCAAGGGTCTGGGCGAGATGAACGCCGAGGAGCTGCGCATCACCACCATGGACTCCGACCACCGCGTGCTGCGCCAGGTGACCCTGGACGACGCCGCGGCAGCCGACGATCTGTTCTCGATCCTCATGGGTGAGGACGTGGAGGCGCGGCGCTCGTTCATCCAGCGCAACGCCAAGGACGTCAGGTTCCTCGACATCTGAGCACGTCGGCCCGTACCCCGCCGTTGGAGTTCGGCGCACCGCCACACACGACAAGGACTTGAGCTGAGCCATGGCCGACGAGACTTCCCCCACCCCCGAAAGCCCCGAGGGCGACCAGGGTCCCGAGCCGATCGTCGCCGGCGATCCGGCACCCGTGCAGATCGAGAACGCCGCCTCGCGCGTCGAGCCGGTGAGCCTCGAGACGGAGATGCAGCGCTCGTATCTCGACTACGCGATGAGCGTGATCGTCTCGCGTGCCCTGCCGGACGTCCGCGACGGCCTGAAGCCGGTGCACCGGCGCGTGCTGTACGCCATGTACGACGGCGGCTACCGGCCGGAGAAGGGCTTCTACAAGTGCGCCCGCGTCGTCGGCGACGTGATGGGCACGTACCACCCGCACGGTGACTCCTCCATCTACGACGCCCTGGTGCGGCTCGCGCAGCACTGGTCGATGCGGATGCCGCTGGTGGACTCCAACGGCAACTTCGGTTCGCCGGGCAACGACCCTGCCGCGGCCATGCGGTACACCGAGTGCAAGATGACGCAGCTCTCGATGGAGATGCTGCGGGACATCGACGAGGGCACGGTCGATTTCCAGGACAACTACGACGGCCGCAACCAGGAGCCGACAGTCCTGCCGGCGCGCTTCCCGAACCTGCTCATCAACGGCAGCGCGGGCATCGCGGTCGGCATGGCCACGAACATCCCGCCGCACAACCTGCGCGAAGTGGCGTCGGGTGCGCAGTGGTACCTGGAGCACCCGGACGCCTCCAACGAGGAGTTGCTGGAAGCGCTGATCGAGCGGATCAAGGGTCCGGACTTCCCCACGGGCGCCCTCATCGTGGGCCGCAGGGGGATCGAGGAGGCGTACCGCACCGGGCGCGGCTCGATCACGATGCGCGCGGTGGTGGAGGTCGAGGAGATCCAGGGGCGGCAGTGCCTGGTGGTGACCGAGCTCCCGTACCAGACCAACCCGGACAACCTGGCGCTGAAGATCGCCGAGTTGGTGAAGGACGGCCGTGTCGGCGGCATCGCCGACGTACGGGACGAGACCTCCTCCCGTACGGGCCAGCGCCTGGTGATCGTCCTCAAGCGGGACGCCGTCGCCAAGGTGGTGCTCAACAACCTCTACAAGCACACCGACCTGCAGACGAACTTCGGCGCGAACATGCTGGCGCTCGTCGAGGGCGTGCCGCGGACGCTGTCCCTGGACGCGTTCATCCGGCACTGGGTCAAGCACCAGATCGACGTCATCGTGCGCCGTACGCAGTTCAGGCTGCGCAAGGCCGAGGAGCGGGCGCACATTCTGCGCGGTCTGCTGAAGGCGCTGGACGCGATCGACGAGGTCATCGCGTTGATCCGCCGCAGCCAGACCGTCGAGGACGCGCGCCGCGGACTGATCGACCTCCTCGAGATCGACGAGATCCAGGCGAACGCCATCCTGGAGATGCAGCTGCGCCGCCTGGCCGCTCTGGAGCGGCAGAAGATCACCGCCGAGCACGACGATCTTCAGGCGAAGATCGACGAGTACAAGGCGATCCTGGCCTCGCCGGGCCGGCAGCGGCAGATCATCGGTGAGGAACTGACCGCCGTGGTCGACAAGTTCGGCGACGAACGGCGCACGAAGCTGATCCCCTTCGAGGGCGACATGTCCATCGAGGACCTGATCGCGGAGGAGGACATCGTCGTCACGATCACGCGTGGCGGCTATGTGAAGCGTACGAAGACCGTCGACTACCGGGCACAGAAGCGCGGCGGCAAGGGCGTGCGCGGGACGAAGCTCAAAGAGGACGACATCGTCGACCACTTCTTCGTCTCCACCACCCACCACTGGCTGCTCTTCTTCACCAACAAGGGCCGTGTCTACCGGGCGAAGGCCTACGAGTTGCCGGATGCGAGCCGGGAGGCGCGCGGCCAGCACGTCGCGAACCTGCTGGCCTTCCAGCCGGACGAGCAGATCGCCGAGATGATCGCCATCCGGGACTACGAGGCGGTGCCGTACCTGGTGCTGGCCACCAAGTCGGGCCTGGTGAAGAAGACTCCGCTGAAGGACTACGACTCACCGCGCTCCGGCGGCGTCATCGCGATCAACCTCCGTCAGATGGACGACGGGCGCGACGACGAGCTGATCGGCGCGGAGCTGGTCTCCTCGGAGGACGACCTGCTGCTGGTGAGCCGCAAGGCCCAGTCGATCCGCTTCACGGCGACGGACGAGGCGCTGCGGCCCATGGGACGTGCGACTTCCGGTGTGAAGGGGATGAGTTTCCGTGAAGGTGACGAACTTCTCTCGATGAACGTCGTCCGTGCCGGTACGTTCGTGTTCACCGCCACTGACGGCGGGTATGCGAAGCGGACCAATGTGGACGACTACCGCGTGCAGGGCCGTGGTGGTCTGGGCATCAAGGCCGCAAAGATCGTGGAGGACCGCGGTTCGCTGGTCGGCGCGCTGGTGGTCGAGGAGAGCGACGAGATCCTCGCCATCACGCTCGGCGGTGGCGTGATCCGTACACGCGTGAGTGGGGTCAGGGAGACGGGCCGTGACACCATGGGCGTCCAACTGATCAACCTGGGCAAGCGGGATGCGGTTGTCGGTGTTGCCCGCAACGCCGAGGCCGGTCGCGAGGCCGAGGAAGTGGAAGCGGCTGTGGAGCCCGGTGAAGAGCCGGGCGAGGAGCCCCAGGCCACGTCGAATGAGCCGGATGACGCGGACGACGAGGAGTAAGGCGTGAGTGGTGCCCAGCCACAGCCGCGTGCGCAGCAGGAGGCCGACGCGCAGTCGGAGGCCCAGCCTCAGCCGCACGCGCAGCCTCAGCCGCAACCCCAGCCG
>NZ_JACBXA010000322.1 GCF_013870515.1 Streptomyces albidus (ex Kaewkla and Franco 2022)
GCTGCCCCGGGGCGTGCGACTCGTACCGCTGCTCGACGACCCGTACCGCGCCGTTCTGCCACGGGGGCACCGGCTCGCCGCCGAGCGCGTGCTCGACCTGGCGGACCTAGCCGACGAACCGTGGGTCGGCAGCGAGCGGCACGGTCCCTGCCGCGAGGTCGTCCTCGACGCCTGCTCGGCCGCCGGCTTCACCCCGGGCGTCGTGGTGGAGAGCGAGGACCACGCCACGGCGCAGGGCTTCGTGGCGGCCGGTCTGGGTGTCGCCCTGGTCCCGACTCTGGGGCTGGGCGGGCGCCACCCCGGCGTCGTCGTGCGCAGGATCCGCAAGCCGGAGCCGGTCAGGGTCATCTGCGCGGCCGTACGCGGGACTTCGCCGGTCCCGCCCGCACTGCAGGGGCTGCTGGACGCGCTGCGGGCCGCCGCCGAACGGTGAGTGCGGCCGGGTGACCGCCCGGCCGGGAACCCTCAAACGATACGAGACGGGCTCGTATCGAAATGGGATAGTGTGTCGCGCATGAGCTCCTCCCTGCCCGAGAAAGTGCACCGGCGGCGCTGGGCCGTCCTCGCCGTGCTGATGTTCAGCCTTCTGATCGTGGTGCTGGACAACTCCATACTCAACGTGGCCATGAAGACCATCGCCCAGCCCGGGCCGACCGGACTCGGGGCCACGCAGAGCGAGTTGGAGTGGTCGATCAACTCCTACACGCTCGTCTTCGCCGGACTCCTCTTCACCGCCGGGCTGTTGGGGGACCGCCTGGGCCGCAAGAGGATGATCCTCTTCGGCCTCGCCGTCTTCGGGGTCGGCTCCGTCCTGGCCGCCTTCTCCGACTCACCGGGCCAACTCATCGCGTTCCGCGCAGTGATGGGCTTCGGCGGCGCGTTCGTCATGCCCGCCACGCTGGCGATCCTGATGAACGTCTTCGAGCGGGACGAACAGCCCAAGGCCATCGGCATCTGGGCGGGCGGCGTCGGGCTGGGCATAGCCATCGGCCCGATCACGGGCGGAGCGCTCCTGGAGCACTTCTGGTGGGGCTCGGTGTTCCTGGTCAACGTGCCCATCGTCGTCCTGGCGCTGATCGCGATGGTGCTCCTGGTCCCCGATTCCCGCGATCCACGGCCCGGACGGCTCGACCCGATCGGCGTGCTCCTGTCCATCGCGGGCCTGGTGCTGCTGGTCTACGGGATCATCAAGGGCGGCCAGATCGCCGACTTCACCGACCCCGAGGTGCTGCTCACCGGCGGCGGGGGAGTGCTGGTGCTCATCGTCTTCGTGCTGCACGAGCGGCGCAGCGACCACCCTGCGATCGACGTCACCTACTTCAAGAACCCGGCCTTCTCCGCCGCCGTGGCCGCCATCGCGCTCGTCTTCTTCGCGCTGATGGGCGTCACCTTCTTCGCCGTCTTCTACATGCAGAGCGTGCGCGGCTTCTCGGCGCTGGAGGCGGGCCTGCTGATGCTGCCGCTGGCCGTCGCGCAGCTGATCTTCGCGCCCCGTGCCCGGCTGGTCGTCGACCGCTTCGGGGCCAAGGCCGTCTGCACGAGCGGGATGCTGCTGGTGGCGGCGGGAATGGCGGCGTTCGTGCTGTTCGGCCGCACGACACCGGTCTGGGCCCTGGAGGTCGTCTTCTTCGTGCAGGGCTCGGCGATGGCGCACATCATGCCGCCCGCGACCGTCTCCATCATGCAGTCCCTCCCACGGGAGAAGGCCGGCTCCGGCTCCGCCGTCAACAACACCTTCCGGCAGGTCGGGGGCGCCATGGGCGTGGCCGTGCTGGGATCGATGCTCTCCGCGCGCTACCGGGAGGGCATCGACGGACGTCTGGAGGCGCTGCGGCTGCCGGAGGGGGTGAGGCATGCCGCCGGCGAGTCGATCGAGGGCACGCTCGCGCTCGCGGCCCGGATGGGGCCCGCTGGACGGGAGTTGGCGGGTCCCGCCAAGGACGCCTTCATCGACGCGATGCACGTGACCGTACTCGGGTCGGCGACCGTGGCGTTGGTGGGCGCACTGGTGGTGGCCGTGTGGCTGCCCGGGAAGCGCGCCGGCGCCGGACCGGACGTCCCGCCGGAGCAGGACGGGGCGAAATCCCCTGTGGAAGCGGGGCGTTGAACGTCCGGCAGACGATCACCGTGTCAGAATCAGGCAGTTGACACCGCCCCCTTCCCCGACCACGGACAGGGCCGCAGAGCGATGACGGAGGCGCCGCGATGAACCGGACCCCGTCCGACCGCGCACCGGTGCGGCGCGGACGCCCGCGCAGCGAGGCGGTGGAGCGCGCCATCATCGAGAGCGTGCTGCACCTGCTGGAGGAGGGCACGTCCATCGACGCCGTCTCCATGGAGCGCGTCGCTCGCACGGCCGGTGTCGGCAAGGCGACCGTCTACCGGCGCTGGCCCGGCAAGGACGCGCTGCTGCTGGACGTCGTACGCACGCTGGAGGAGCCGCAGGCCGAACTCGCGGGCACATCCGTACGGGACGACCTGGTGAGCATCCTGGAGTGGCACCGGCGCGTGGGCCTGGCCAAGCGCAACTCGGCGGTGCTGCGCACGATGATGAGCCATGTGACGAGTCACCCCGAGCTGTGGCAGCAGTACCAGGACAGCGTCATCAAGGTCCGCCGGGAGACGATGTACACGGTGCTGCGGCGCGGCATCGGGACGGGTGAGCTGCGGGGCGACCTGGACGTCGAGCTGCTCGGCGAACTTTTCACGGGGCCGATGCTCACGCGCACCGTCCTTCAGGGGGGCAGGAACCTGCCCGAGGGACTGGCCGAGCAGATCGTCGACTCGGTGCTCGGCGGCGTGGGTACACCGCGATAGGCGGGGCATGAGCAGGACACGGCCACCCGGTGCGATGTGCGTGTTCCGTCACAACGCCCGCTGAAGCGCGGCGCTGCCGGAACCTCACGCGCCAGGGTGTTCGTCCTGCATGACACGGGGAAACCGTCCGGGGCGTTCGGACCGACTCTGTGCTCGGCCTTTGCTGCGCAGGGCGAACCCCCGGATCGCCTATCGTTCGAGAAGCACCGGCAAGGCAAGTGAGGAACAGCGGATGGCACGTGCGTACATGGCGGATGCCGCCCGGACTTCGGGCGAACGGCGCGGATTCCTCTCCCGCACCCGTCTGGACGGCCACCGCGTGAGCCCGGGCTCCTCCGGCTGGAGGGGCGGCGGCACGTGGCGGCGCGGCTGGGTGCTGGCCACGCTCGCGGTGCTGCTGGGGCTGGCGCTGTTCTTCCACTCCGAGGTCCCGAACGCGATCGGCAACCTCGGTTCACTCTGGGAGACCTTCCTTCCCTGGGGCGGCGTGTTCATCCCGGTGCTCGCGCTGACGGCGCTGCTGCGGCGCTCCGCGACGGCTCTGGTCGCACTGCTGGTGCCGACGCTGGTCTGGCTGAACCTCTTCGGCGGCCAGCTCACCTCCAAGTCCGGTACGGGCGGCGACCTGACCGTCGTCACGCACAACGTCAACGCCGGCAACCCCGACCCGGCGCGTACCGCGCGGGAGCTGTCGGGTTCCGGCGCGGACATCGTGGCGCTGGAGGAGGTGGCGGGCGGCCAGGCGGCTCAGTACGACAAGGGGCTGGCAGGGGCGTACCCGCACCACAAGCGCGTCGGCACGGTCGGCGTGTGGAGCCGGTACCCGATGCGGGACACCTCGACGGTCGACATCAAGATGGGCTGGCCCCGTGCGATGCGTACGACCATCCGGACACCCCAGGGCGATGTCGCTGTCTACGCCGCCCATCTGCCGTCGGTGCGCCTCCAGTTCGCGTCGGGGTTCACCGCCGGCCAGCGGGACGACAGCGCGGCGGCGCTCGGCAATGCCATAGCGGAGGACCCCGTGGGCAAGGCCGTTCTCCTCGGCGACCTCAACGGGACGATGAACGACCGGGCGCTCGCGCCGGTCACCGCCCAGATGCGTTCCACGCAGGGCGCGGCGGGCGACGGTCCGGGCTTCAGCTGGCCCGCGTCGTTCCCGACGACGCGCATCGACCAGATCATGGTGAAGGGGCTGGAGCCCGTCTCCTCCTGGTCGCTGCCCGCCACCGGCAGCGACCATCTGCCCGTGGCCGCCACGGTCGACTTCTGACGGCGAGCGGTTCACGTACGCACCGGGCGGGCCTCTCGTGCGCGCCGCTGTGACACACGTGACACGGCACGAGGCAGAGCACGGGACGGCGGCAGGGCATCGCCGGAAGACACCCCGCATGACGCGGGTCCACCAAGGCTCCGGCCCTGGTGGACCCGCGTTCTGCCGTGTCGTGAATCACGTGCTCCACGGGCAGTTGTTGCTGTCCTGAGACACGCATGGCGGCTGCGGGAACAAGACGTCTGAGAGACTTTGTTCAGTTAGAGAACATATGAAGCCGTGCCGGGCCCGGACGACGTCGTCGCGCGCACCGCACGCACTCTCCTTATTGATCTTGTAAACCCCTTGTTGAGGACTGCTCGACGCTGCCCGAAAGGTTTCCGCCCATGCCCATGGCCTTGCTCGCTCTCGCGATCAGCGCCTTCGGAATAGGCACCACCGAGTTCGTGATGATGGGCCTGCTCCCCAACGTCGCGCAGGACATGGGTACTTCGGTGCCCACCGCCGGATATCTCGTCTCCGCCTATGCAATCGGCGTCGTCATCGGCGCCCCGCTGCTCACCGCGTTCGGTGCCCGTGTACCGCGCAAGCGGATGCTGGTGTTCCTGATGGGCGTGTTCACAGTCGGCAACCTCGCCTCCGCCCTCGCGCCGAGTTACGTCTCGCTGCTGGCGGGACGCGTGCTCGCCGGCTTGCCGCACGGCGCCTTCTTCGGGGTCGGTGCCGTCGTCGCGGCGCGGCTGGTGAAGGAGGACCGCCGGGCCCGCGCCGTGGCCACCATGTTCCTGGGGCTCACCGTCGCGAACATCGTCGGTGTACCGGCCGGCACCGCGATCGGCCAGGCGCTGGGCTGGCGGGCCACGTTCGTCGTCGTCAGCGCCATCGGGGTGCTCGCGATGGTGACACTCGCCGCGATGGTCCCCTCGATGCCGCTGGAACACCAGCGCGGCGTCGGCCACGAGGTCCGCGCGCTCGGCCACCGTCAGGTCATACTCGGTCTGCTCACCGCGGTCTTCGGCTTCGGCGGCGTCTTCGCCGTCTACAGCTACCTCGCCTCGATCATGACCGAGGTCACCGGTCTCGCCGACTCCTCCGTCACGATCGTGCTCGCACTCTTCGGCATCGGCATGACGCTCGGCGCCCTGGTCGCGGGCCCGCTGACGGACCGCGCCCTGCGGCCGACCCTCTACGGCGGCCTGGCCACCCTCGCCGTCGCGATGCTCGTCTTCCACACGGTCGTCGAGATCAAGTGGGCGGCGATGACGATGGTCGTGATCCTGGGCGGCGTCGGATTCATGACGACGACACCGCTCCAGATGCTGATCATGCAGAAGGCCCGGCACGCGCCCACGCTGGCGTCCGCCGGCAACCAGTCC
>NZ_JACBXA010000323.1 GCF_013870515.1 Streptomyces albidus (ex Kaewkla and Franco 2022)
GCCGAGCACCTGAGCGACACCCCGCAGTCGGCGCTCGCGGCGTACCGGCGGGCGCACACCGCGGCCATCGCGCTCGAGGACGATCTGCTGTGCTCCTTCACCTGGCGCCACCTCGCCGGGCTCGCCCTGCGGGACGGCGAACTCGCGGAGGCGCGGCACGGGTTCACCGAGTCGCTGAAGCTGCGGGAGGAACTGGGATACCTGGTCGGCATGGCCCCTGCGCTCGTCGCCCTCGCGGACGTCGAGCCGGAGCCCGAAGCCACCCGGCTCCGCGATGAGGCCGGACGGCTCTTCCGCCTCCTCGGCGGCGTGCCGACCTGGCTGGCCGACCAACTCCCCACAGCCTGACGCCGGTTCGGCTCCGGCGGGTGGGCGGGCAGCACTTCGCTCCCCGCGCACCCTCCGGGGTGCGCACCGGCTCCGCCCGGGGTGCTCCGATCAGAGCGCGACGTGCTCGCGCATGAGGCGTTCCACCGTGGCGAGGTCGCGAGCACGCAGGGCGTCCAGCAGGACCACATGGTCCGACGCGTCCTGCATCAGCTCGGCCGCACCCGTCGAGGGAGCGAGCGGCGCCGGACGGCGCTGCACCCTGCGGTGTATGTCCGTTGCCACGGCCACCAGTTGACGGTTCCCGGTGAGTTCCAGCAGTGCTCCATGGAAGGCGCCGTCGGCGGAGGCGTAGGTGGCCCTGTCCGCGAGAGCCGCGGCCGCCAGGGCCTCGTCCGCCAGCGGACGCAGGCTCTCCCAGCACTCCGGCGGCATCGACCGGGCGGCCTCCAGCACCGACGGGATCTCCAACAGAGCTCTTATCTCGGCCAGTTCGGCAAGGTCACGCGCGCTGCACACGGCGACGCGGAACCCGCGGTTGGGCACCGTCTCGACGGCCCCTTCGCACACGAGCCGTTGCATGGCCTCGCGTACGGGCGTCGCGGAGACGCCGAACCGTTCGGCGAGCGCGGGCGCCGAGTACACCTCGCCCGGGACGAGTTCGCCGGACAGCAGCGCCTCGCGCAGGGCGTTGAGGATCTGGGCCCGTACGGAATACCGCTGCGGCAGCTGTTTCCTGCGCCCCGGCGGCGGAGCCGTCTGTCCCGGCGGCCCGAGCTGCCCGGACAGCGCCGGCCGTCCAGGCGGCGGCACCCCCGGCATGGCGGCCGTCACCGGTGGTGGCGGCTCGCTGTGTACGTGTTCCCCCCGCGCCCCTCGGTCGTCGTCGACCTGCGCCGGATGCTGCTGCCCGGCGGAGGGCGACTGAGGCGGAAGGTGGGGGTGGAGTGCGGTGCGTCCCGACTGTTCGGGAGCATCCGCTCCGGTCTGCTCCATCTGCCCCTCCAAGTCTCGCTCTGCACGATAGGCGGACCTGGCGCGAGATCAAACCTCCACGCATCGGATAAGGTAAGGCTAACCTGCAAGTGATCGTCGATTCGGTGGTCCGTTCATGGCCATTTCCGCGTTCGCCCCCGCCCCTCCGGAGCCCTCGGCCGCGTCACCCCTGACACCGGCGTACACACGGCTGACCGAGGTCTTTCCGGGCCTGAGCGTGCGGGAGGCAGGGCCCGGCGGCGCCCTGTGCGAGGGCCCCGGATGGGTGCGCGCCGCCCTTTTGGCCGAAGGCGGACAGGCACTTGATTCCTTCCTCGCGCACGACGAGGAGCAGGTCGTGCGCGACTACGAGACGCAGCCGCGTCCGGACGTCGTCGCAAGCTTCGGTCTCCACCGCTACGCCTGGCCGGTCTGCCTGCTGGTCACCCTCCCCTGGTTCCTGCACCGCCGGGTGCCGCGGCTGCCCGTCGAGGCGGTCTCCGTGCAGCGCACCCTCGGCGAACTGTCCGTCCGCATCGACGAGTTCGCCTGCCTGCCGGGCGACCCCGCCGAACACAGCCCCCAGGCACGGGTCGTGGCGGACGAGGAGGCTCTGCGCGCAGAGGTGCGCGCCGCCCTCGCCGAACATCTCACCCCCGTCCTCGAGGGCTTCCGCTCCCGCATGCGCCGCGGACCGCGCGCGCTCTGGGGCATGGCGACGGACGAGATCACCGAGGGGCTCTGGTATCTGGGGCACCTGCTCGGCGAGGAGAAGCGCGCGATGCACGAGGCGGGGCTGCTGCTGCCGGGCGGCACCGCCCCATATCTGCAAGGCGCCTCCTTCCGTGAACTGGCGGGCCCGCAAGGCGACTTGCTTCCCACCCGCGACCGGGCCAGCTGCTGCCTCTTCTACACGCTGCGCCCGGAGGACACCTGCGTGACCTGTCCGCGTACGTGCGACGCGGAACGAATCGCGCGACTGTCCCCCAGTCGCTGAGCAGTTCGACCCACAACACCCTCTTCAGTGCCTACTGGCCCTCGTTGGCGGGTAGTTGTGCCGAATTCCCCTTGTTGCGCGGTCTCTCTGCGCCAAGATGCTCGGCGATACGAAGCAAGCCGAGGCGAGCACGGCGCTGCCGGTGACACCGGACTTCCCGCCGGGCGGCAAGGGGCACATCCGATGAGAGTGACGGACATACCGCTGAGCTGGGTGATGGCGAGCGCCGTGCTGCTCGTCGGCGCCCTGGCGGCGGTGCTGGTGATGGCACGGGGCCGCAGACCGGGCAGGCAGGCGGCCGGCGAGGACGGCGGACAGGCCGATTCCTGGGAGCAGTTGGAGCAGCGCCGCAGACGCAGGGAGACTCTCTACGCCACCGCCGCCTACCTTCTGCTGTTCTGTTGTGCGGCGGTGGCTGCCGCGCTCTCCTTTCACGGGCTGGTCGGTTTCGGGCGGCAGAACCTGCGGCTGTCAGGCGGCTGGGAGTACCTGGTTCCCTTCGGGCTGGACGGGGCGGCGATGTTCTCCGCCGTCATCGCCGTACGGGAAGCCAGCCACGGCGACGCTTCGCTGGGTTCGCGGCTGCTGGTGTGGGCGTTCGCAGGAGCGGCGGCCTGGTTCAACTGGGTGCACGCACCGCGCGGCGCGGGTCACGCGGGGGCGCCGCAGTTCTTCGCGGGGATGTCGCTGTCGGCCGCCATCCTGTTCGACCGTGCGCTGAAGCAGACACGGCGTGCGGCACTGCGTGAACAGGGCCTGGTTCCAAGGCCGTTGCCCCAGATCAGGGTCGTGCGGTGGCTCCGTGCACCACGCGAGACCTTCCGGGCGTGGTCGCTCATGCTGCTGGAGGGAGTGCGGTCGCTCGACGAGGCGGTCGAGGAGGTCCGGGACGAGCGCAGGCAGCAGGAGCAGGAACGTCTCCGCCGTCGTGAGCAGGAGAAACTGGACCGTGCCCGCGTCAAGGCTCTCAACCGGCAGCACCGCGGCTGGGGCCGCCATCGCGCTCCGCAGCACGTGGAGATCGAGGTGGGCCCGCCCTCGTCGTCGCCCGGTGCGGCGGGCGACGACGAGGCGGCGGCTCCGGCTGTGCTCCCGCTGCGGTCACGGCACGAGCCCTACAGAAGTCCGGCGGGCGACGGGCGGGAACCCGGCGGCGACAAGGAAGGCGCCATGAGTGCGACGAGCCCCCGGCTCGACTCGCTCGAGGAGAAACTCGCCCAGATCGAGCGGCAGTTCGGCTGATTCGCTCTTCGGCAGATTCGCTCGACGACGTCCGGGTGCGCCCTGTACGGGGCGCACCCGGACGTCGTCATGAACTGTGCTGCGGTGCCCCGTCCTGCCGCGGTCGTGTGGGCGCCCCGCGGGCCCGTCCGCGGAGGACCGGACTGCTGACCGCGGCCGCACCCGCGGTCCCGGAAAGGCTCCCGGGATCCCGGCGTCGGCGCGGGGGTCAGCGTGCAGCGATCAGTGGCCTAGTGGGAGGTGTAGGCACAGATCGCAAACACGCTGATGCCGACCATGGGGTTGTTGGTCTGCCGGCCGAGACCGATCCAGCCCCTGTTGTCGTCCGTGGGGAAGCTGCCGACCAGGATCGCCTCGTTGCCGCGGGCCTCGGCGCCACCGCCGATCACCTTCTTGCCCTTGGGGCAGTGGGCGATCCGGCGCTGGAAGTTGGGCACGTCCTGGTTGGCGAGTCTGACGACCTCGTAGCCGGGGATCTTCCCGGCGGGCCTGTGCGGAGCCGCCGACTCCGCCTGCGCGGACCATCCGCCGCCGGCCAGCAGCGCGACCGCCAGAGCGGTCATGCCGAGCACCCGAGTCCTTCTCATACGCGTTGCTCCTCTCCGTGTGCGTCCGGCGTGGTCGCCGGGCTGCAGGAGCAGTATCAAGCGCTCATTTTTCACATAAGGGGTGGACACGGATCAACGCTGCAGAATGGAGCCGAGTGCGCATGCTCCTGGCGTAGTCGGCCTGCCGCATCCCCCCGTGGGCGGACGGTCACGGGTCCATGGACCCCGGCGGTACCGCCCAGAACCTGGCTGGACGTGACGTATGCCCACTCCAGCGGCACGCTCGGCGGCCACTCCCCCGGGCGCCGATCGGACCGGATGTCAGGCGGGCGGGCCCGCTCAGCCCTCCCACACGGCCACGGCCGTGCGGTCGTCCGCGTATCCCCGTACGCGCAGCTGAACGTCTGCCAGGAAAGCGGCGAGGCCCGGCGGTTCCGGCCGGTCCGCCCAGGACTTCGCGAGCCGCTCTCCGAATGCGGGCTCTCCCCGCAGCGGCGCGGCGAGCCCCGGGCTGCACAGCAGCAGCGTGTCTCCTCGCTGCGCCTCCGTGGCGCAGAACCGGAAGGGCTCCGGATCCTGACGGGCCGGCGGCATCGGTTGCTGCCCCGCCGTCACGGGGACGCTGAGCGCGGCCAGATCGCCCAGCTCCACCGGGTCGAGGAAGCCGCCGGCCTCCGCGCCCGGATCGAGCACGGTCCCGCCCTGCGCGTAAGGACCCGGCTCTATGTCCCGCCATGTGCCGGAACGGAGTTGGAAGAGGCCCCCGGCACCGGAGCCGAAGAAGACGCGTACACGGCACCGCGGGTCGGCGGAGAGCAACAGGCAGCGCAGATCCGCCGTGTACTCCTCCGGCTGGACGCCCAGGGCGGCGGCCTGGGCACGCAACTTGCCGTAACAACGCTCGGTCAGCCTCTGGAGCCCGGACTTCAGCGCGCCGCGGCGGTCCGCCCGTATGTCCTCGGCGAGGCGCTCGTGGCTGCGACCGACGACGCCGCCGATGGAATGGCAGATCTCACGAGCCGCCCGGTGGCCGCCCGTCGCCGCCCGGCCGCCCGCCGCGACGGCGACCAGCAGCAGCGCCGACGCGCCTGATCCGAAGCGCGCCGTCAGCAGTGCGTCCCTCCGGAGCGCACCCCGGTGGCGGGCGGAGTCTCCGCGCAACGAGGCGGCGCGCAGGGTGAGTCCGCCGTAATGCGCTCCGTCCAGCACGGTGTCGGGGACGAGTTCGGAGAGCGCGGCCGGGTCGGCGGCGGGGAAGGTCGCAGGCTCGGCGTCGTACGTGGGCGGTCGCTCGCCGATGTGACCGGGGCTCAGCGGCTCCTCGCCGTCAGCGAGAGCTGAGGCGCCGACGTCCTCCACGACGGTGGGA
>NZ_JACBXA010000324.1 GCF_013870515.1 Streptomyces albidus (ex Kaewkla and Franco 2022)
GGACGTCCGGGGCGTTCCACCGCGTCGATCTCGCGGTCGGAGAAGTCGTTGAGGGCCATGCCGGCCTCGTAGAGGCACAGTGACGCGCCCGCCGCGAGGAGCGTGCCCCGGTTCGGCCGGCGTCCGCTCGCTGCGGCACCCGCCACCGCGTCGCCCGGCACGGTCAACACCGCTGAGACGCGCAGGAGTTCGGCCCAGTCCGCTGCGCGGCCGAACGGCCGCGCCCCCCTCATGGGCACTCTCGCAGGGTGCCCGCGAGAGCGAGCAACTCCCGCCACTGCCCGGGCAGGTCGCTCGGTCCGGTGTCGGGATCCTTGAAGTAGAAGCCCAGCCCGTCGACGGCTCCGGTGACTCCCGCCTCGTGGGCGCGGGCGACGATGCGCGCGAGGTCGAGTACGAGGGGCGCGGCCAGGGCCGAGTCGCAGCCCTGCCAGATGGTCTGGAGGATCATCCGGGAGCCGAGGAAACCGTCGAAGGCGACGTGGTCCCAGGCGGTCTTCCAGTCGCCCAGTGCCGGTACGTCGTCGATGTGCAGCTGTCCCTCCGGCAGCACGCCGAGGTTGTCCTCGAGCACCCGCTCCTTGCCCGCGTTCTTCGCCGCCGCGGCTCCCGGGTCGGCCAGGGCCGCCCCGTCGCCGCCGCCGAGCAGGTTGGTGCCCGACCAGGCGCGTACGGGCAGGGCGCGCTGCGCGAACATCGGGGCGAGCACGGAACGCAGCAGCGTCTGGCCCGTCTTGCCGTCCCGCCCGGCGTGCGGCAGCCCGGAGCGCAGGATCGCTTCGGCGAGCCCCGGGTGGTGCAGGCCCGTGGACGGTGTGAAGTTGACGTACGGGCAGCCGGCTCTGAGGGCCGCCGCCGCGTAGCGGGAGCTGGGCGGCAGCGCGGAGTCCCCCTCCCTGGGTGCCGCCTCGGTGGAGGCGACGTTGACGACGACGGTGCGGGCGAGGCCGTGGTCGCGGGTGAAGGCGGCCATGTCGGAGGCGAAGGTGTCGATCAGCTCGTCCTCGCTGCGCGGGTCCTCCTGCTCGGCCCTGGACCCCAGGGACGGGCCTCCGGGCCGTACGCAGGCGTCGGCAGCGGCGAGTTCGGCGTGCACGGCGGCGGGGAGGCCGTGCGGCAGCACCCCGCCGGCCACGAGTTGTTCGGCACGCTTGGGCAGGGGGCAGGAGGCGGTGTCGTGGCCGCCGAAGACGAGCTGGTCCAGCGGCGGAAGACCGCACCCCGCGAAGGGCGGGGTCTCCGTGACCATGCCCGTGGGCGGATGCATGCCGGAGGCGAGCGCGGCGCATCCGGCGACGGCCGTGGTGGCCACGGATCCGCGTGCGCCGACGAGCCAGACGCCTGTACGGGCGCCGGCCCGGGCCGATTGCTGCTGAGTGGGGTGAACTTCGGTCACGGCCTGCCTCCGTGGTGAGGGGGTCTGCGGATGCGTCAGGTGGAGCCGTGGTGCTCGGTCACGAATCTCGAAGGTGAGGGGGCGGTCCCGCCGGGTGGGCCCGGCGGGGCTCGGTGCGCCGCCGCCGGGGCGGGGCAACGTTGTCGGGAGGCGGCGGGTGAGGAGTCGGCGTTCTCCTCACCCGCCGCTTGCCCGGTGCCTGGCTGCCCCCCTCGGGCCACCGGACACCGGGCGAGGCGAACCGCTGGCTGCGGTCCGTCATCCGGCGTGTGCCGGACGGTTGTCGGGCGCGGGTCCTCTTACCGGGCAGGTCCCCGGCCCGTGCCTCCCTTCCCGCCGCGGGCCTCTTCCGGCCCGGTGCTCTCCACCCTGGTGCTCCCCCCGGGCCCTCCCTGGCCGAGAGGGAGGAGCCGTACGTCGCGGAAGGCCACTTCGTCCTCGTCGCCGTGGTTCTGCAGGCCGATGTAGCCGTCAGTGAGGCTGCGGGCAGGGTCGGTGTTCGTGAAATCGTTGATCTGCACGCCGTTCAGGTGGACTTGGAGACGTTCACCCTCGACGCGGATCTCGTAGGTGTTCCACTCCCCCGGCGGGTTGAGTGCCGCGTCCCGTGCTTCGAGGTCCGCCGACTGGAAGCCGTAGACCGACCCGGTCGTCTTCTCCGGGACGTCGGTCGCGTCGATCTGGACCTCGTAGCCGTTGTCCACCGCCGAGAAGGGATCGTCGGAGGCCGGAAAGCCGACGAACACGCCGGAGTTGTCGTCGCCGGCCAGCTTCCAGTCGAACTTCAGCGAATAGCCGGTCAGTTGCTCGGTCTGATGCCACAGCAGGCCCATTCCGCCGACCGTGGTGAGGGTGCCGTCCCCGGCCTCCTCGAAGTGACCGGGCCCGGCCTGCTTCCACTCCTGGAGGCCCGTTCCGCTGTCGTAGATCGGCGTGTAGCCGTTCTCCGGACGGCAGTCGGCCTGCGCGGCGCCCGTGGCCCAGCGGATGCCGCCGAGCAGGTGCGCACGGAAGGCCTCGTCCGCGTAGGACTCCTTGGTGTGCCCGCCGCCGGTGTAGAAGGCGCGGCCGCCCTCGTACTCCTGGCACCAGGCGATGGGGTGGTCGCCGTCCATGTTGCCGCCGGCGTAGGAGCCTTCGTCCAGCGCGGCCAGCACGTGGACGTTCTCCCGGGGACTGCTGCGGTAGTTGTACCACTCGTCGACGCGGTCCCAGGTGCCGCCGAGATGGGCCGTGGACGGGTGCGCGTGGTCCTCGACCTCGACGGTGGCGGGCTGTATCGCCGGGTGCGAGTCGAACCAGGCACCGACGAGCCCGCCGTACCACGGCCATTCGTACTCGGTGTCCGCGGCGGCGTGCACACCCGCGTATGCGCCTCCTTCCTGTATGTAGCCCTCGAAGGCCTCCTGTTGGTGCTCGTCGAGCACGTCTCCCGTGGTGGAGAGGAAGACGACCGCGTCGTACTCGGCGAGCCGGTCGGGGGTGAAGACGGCGGCGTCCTCCGTGGCGTCCACGGTGAAGCCGTTCTCGGCGCCCAGTTCCTTCAGCGCCGCGATGCCGTCGGGGATGGAGTCGTGCCGGAAGCCCTCGGTCTTGGAGAAGACCAGGACGTGTTCACCTTCGCGGGGCTGCTCCGGCTCCGTCGCCGCCGCCTGCCCGGGCAGTGCCGCCGAGGCGATCAGCAGCACCGCCGAGGCCACGGCGGTCAGCGCCGTCCGGCCGGGGCGGCGCGGGACGCGCGACGTGCGTGGGGTGCCTGTCTTGCGTCTCATCGGCTCTCCTCCCTCAGCCCGTCGTCACCTTGAAGCTGTCCAGGTCGAACAGGTCGCCGTCGCCGCCGGTGAAGACCAGGTAGAGCTTTCCGGTCCCCTCGGGTGCGCCGTCGATCGCGGTGCCCACCTCGTTCCAGCCCGCGCCGGTGCCGACCTCGGCCGTGCCCAGCAAGGTGCCGTCGGGTGCCCCCGCGCGTACCTCGATGGAGCCGCCGGCCGCGCCGCCGCCGTCGACCCGCGCGGTCAACTCGGTGACGTCGGCGGTGACATACGGATCGAAGGCGATCCACTTGCCGTTGTCGGCTCCCGTGACGGCACGTCCGCCTTCGGCGCCCTCGACGTCGGCGACCTCGACTCCCTCGGCGGAGTCGGTGAAGTGCTCGGCCTGCCGGTGCTCGGGCTGCAGGATGCTCTGCCCGTGGCCCGTCAGCGGGTCCTGTCCGCCGCCGCCCTCGTCGGTGTACTCGGCGTCGAAGACTCCGAAGATGTCGGCGTTCGGGTCGTGTTCACCGTCCTCGGTGGTCTTGATCGTGCCCTTGCAGCCCTTGGCCGTCGTGATCGGATGCCCGTGGCTGTCGTGGCCGAGGATGTAGTTGACCTCGACCTTCGAGCAGTCGATCTCGCCGTCCTCCGGGTCGGTCACCTTCACCTCGAAGGGCACCTCGTCCCCGAAGCCGAACGGCGTGCCGTCCGCGGGCACTTGGAGTTCGACCTTCGGCGCCGTGTTGCCGACCGTCACGATGACGCTCGCGCTGCCGGTGCGGCCGCCCGGATCGCTCGCGGTGACCGTGGCGGAGTAGGTGCCGTTCTCGGTGTAGGTGTGCGTGGGGTTCGCCTCGCCGGAGGTGGCGCCGTCACCGAAGTCCCAGCTGTAGCTGAGTTCTTCGCCGTCGGCGTCGCTGCTGCCCTCCGAGGAGAAGGCGACTTCGAGCGGCGACTGGCCGCTCGTCCTGTCGGACTTCGCCTCGGCGATGGGGCTGTGGCCGCCGGTGGCGTTCTCGATGCGGTAGACCGCCGAGTTCTCGTCACCGTTGAAGTAGCCGGTGCCGTAGTCCAGTACGTACAGCGCCCCGTCCGGGCCGAACTCCATGTCCATCACCTGGGTGCCGCTCCAGGGGAAGGAGTTGATGGAGGCGACTCCGCCGTCCGCGTCGTGCTCGATGCGCTTGATCCATTGACGGCCGAACTCACCCGCGAAGAAGTCCCCGTCGTACTCCTCCGGGAACTTCACCTCGGAGTCCAGGTCCTCGTCGTAGCGGTAGACCGGGCCGCCCATCGGGGACTCGGAGCCGTCGCCCAGCTCGGGCACCGATGCGCCGTCGTAGGGCAGCCATGCCGCCTTGGCGGCCGGCAGGTCGGTGAGGCCGGTGTTGTGCGGGGAGTCGTTCTTCGGGGCCGCGCAGTCGAACTTGTCGCCGGACGCACCACTTCCGAAGTCGTAGTCGGTATAGGCGTCGTTGTCGCCCGTGCAGTACGGCCAGCCGTAGTTGCCCGCCTCGGTGACGCGGGCGAACTCGACCTGTCCCCCGGGACCGCGCGCCGGGTCGGCCGAGCCCGCGTCAGGACCGTAGTCGCCGACGTAGACGATGCCGGTGGGCTTGTCGACGGTCATGCGGAACGGGTTGCGGAAGCCCATCGCGTAGATCTCGGGACGGGTCTTCTCGGTGCCCGGCTCGAAGAGGTTGCCCTCTGGGACCTCGTAGCTTCCGTCCGCGGCGACCTTGATGCGCAGGATCTTCCCGCGCAGGTCGTTGGTGTTGCCCGAGCTGCGCTGCGCGTCGAACGCGGGGTTGCGGTCGGCCCGTTCGTCGATGGGCGAGTACCCGTCCGACTGGAAGGGGTTGGTGTCATCGCCGGTGGAGAGCAGCAGGTTGCCGTCGGCATCGAAGGCGATGTCGCCGCCGACGTGGCAGCACAGGCCGCGGTCGACGGGGACTTCGAGGATCTTCGTCTCGCTGTCCATGTCGAGTTTGCCGTCTTCGCCGAGCACGAACCGGGAGAGCCGGTTGACGCCCTCGAAGGGCTTGAAGTCGTCGGGGTTGCCCGTCTCCGGGGCGTCGCCCTCGGGGGTGTTCATCGGGGGCGCGTAGAAGAGGTAGACGAAACGGTTTTCCGTGAAGTCCGGGTCGACGCCTACTCCTTGGAGGCCTTCCTCGTCGTGCGAGTAGACGGGCAGCTCGCCGGCGACCTTGGTGGCGCCGCCCGCGTCGGTCAGCCGCAGCGTGCCCTCACGCGAGGTGTGCAGCACGGAGCTGTCCGGGAGCACCGCGAGCGTCATGGGCTCGCCGG
>NZ_JACBXA010000325.1 GCF_013870515.1 Streptomyces albidus (ex Kaewkla and Franco 2022)
ACTTCTTCGCGCCGGCGGCACCGCCGGCGTCGAACGCGTCGGTCAACTTGCGTACTACCGGCGCCTCGATCGTCGAGGACGCCGAGCGGACGAATTCGCCCAGTTCGTTGAGCTTGGCCATGACGACCTTGCTCTCGACTCCGAGCTCCTTCGCGAGCTCATATACCCGGACCTTAGCCACTTCGCTCCTTACGGTCCGGGGGGCTCGTCGCCGCCGGACCTTCGCTACTTATGCATGGGCGTACTCATCGCGTACTCATCGAGTGCTCATCGCAATCTCGACCTACTTCCGACTCGCGAGGTACCTCTCCGCGCGGAGGGTTCCGAACGGACTGTTCTTACGGTGTCGCCTGCTCGATCTGCTCCACCTGCTGGCGAAGCTCCGTGACGTCGAACGGCCCGGGACCTCGGAAGGCCCGGTTGAACGCCCGACGGCGCACAGCATTTTCGAGGCATGCCGACGTGGGATGCAGATACGCGCCCCGGCCGGGCAGCGTACCCCGAAGATCAGGGACGCAGCGGCCCCTGCTCAGCACCAAACGCAGCAGATCGAGTTTGTCCGAGCGCTTCCGACAGCCCACGCACGTGCGCTGCGGGCAGACTCGGACTCGCGTCCGGCCAGACACCGCTAAGTCTACCTCCCCGTACCGCCGCACCCCTTCGGGGGTAAGGGGCACCCCTGTGGTTTCAGCCCTGCTCGGCAGCTTGGCCGGAAGCCGATTCCGAGTCTGCCGAGACGGCCTCCGCTGCGTCCGCCGTGTCCGGCCGGATGTCGATCCTCCAGCCGGTCAGCCTGGCGGCGAGACGCGCGTTCTGGCCCTCTTTCCCGATGGCCAGGGAGAGCTGGTAGTCGGGGACCGTCACGCGGGCCGACCGCGCCGCCAGATCGACGATCTCGACCTGATTCACACGTGCCGGTGAAAGCGCGTGGGCGACCAGGTCGGCGGGGTCGTCGGACCAGTCCACGATGTCGATCTTCTCGCCGTGCAGCTCCGCCATGACATTGCGGACACGGCCGCCCATCGGGCCGATGCAGGCGCCCTTGGCGTTCAGCCCGGAGCGCGTGGACCGTACGGCGATCTTCGTGCGGTGCCCCGCCTCGCGAGCGATGGCCGCGATCTCGACGGACCCGTCGGCGATCTCCGGCACCTCCAGCTCGAAGAGCTTCCTGACCAGATTCGGGTGGGTCCGCGAGAGCGTCACCGAGGGTCCGCGCACGCCCTTGGCCACGCGCACGACGTACGTACGCAGGCGAGTGCCGTGCGAGTAGTCCTCGCCGGGCACCTGCTCCTGCGGCGGAAGGATGGCCTCGAGCTTGCCGATGTCGACCAGCACGCTCTTGGGGTCCTTGCCCTGCTGGACGACGCCCGCGACGACGTCGCCCTCCCGGCCGGCGTACTCGCCGAAGGTGATCTCCTCCTCGGCGTCCCGCAGGCGCTGCAGGATGACCTGCTTCGCAGTGGTGGCGGCGATACGGCCGAAGCCCGAGGGGGTGTCGTCGAACTCGCGCGGCTCCGCGCCCTCGGCCACCTCGGACGGGCTCTCCTTCGCCCAGACCGTCACGTGCCCGGTCTTGCGGTCCAGCTCCACACGGGCGTCACGGGAACTGCCGTCGGTGCGGTGATAGGCGATCAGGAGGGCGGACTCGATCGCCTCGATCAGCAGATCGAGGGAGATCTCCTTCTCCCTCACCAGCCCGCGCAGGGCACTCATGTCGATGTCCACGGCTACGCCTCCTCCTTGCCTTCGTCGTCAGCGGCCGCGGACTCGTCCTGGGCACTTCTCTCGGCGGCCTTGCGGTTGAACTCGATCTCGACCCGGGCCTTCACGACGTCCTGGAACGCCAGCCGTCGACGGGTGGGCTTGCGCCCCTTCACACCCGGCACCTCGAGATCGACGCCTTCGTCGTCCACGGCGATGAGCCGGGCGGTCACTTCGCCGCCGCCCGCGGTCTCGGACAGATTCGCCTTGATCAGCCGCCCGACGGCGCGGCGGTAGTGCCGCTGCTCGGTCAGGGGGCGGTCGGCACCCGGCGAGGTCACCTCGAGCACGTACGGGGAGCCGCCCATCGCGTCGGACTCGTCCAGCGTCTCGGAGAGCGTGCGGCTCAGTTCGGCGCAGGTGTCCAGCTGAACGCCTTCATCGGAGTCGACCACGATGCGCAGCACGCGCCGCTTACCTGCGGGCGTCACTTCGATCTCTTCGAGATCCAGCCCCTTCTTGCCGACGAGCGGTTCCAGCAGTCCGCGCAGCCTCTCGCTCTGGGTGGTGCTCATCCGGGTGACTCCTCGGCCGCGTGTGCTGTTGTAGGGGCGCCTTGAGGTGGGGTGACGGGGGCGTCGTGCCGCATCCAAGCCTAACGTCTGCCACGGGCGGCGCCGACCAGATGGGGGATCCGCGCGGGATGTCAGGGACGTACGGGTACGCATGGGGCAGTGAGGGTGGCCCGTCGATACGTTCGAAAGCACGCGGGTACGCTCACGTTCCGGTGATCACCGCACGCGGTGTTCGCAGCAGATGTTCGAGCGATGCCGCGTCGTCCAGGGAGTGCACCCATGCCGCTCACACCGTCTCCGGCAGCCGGGCCGCGCAGGCGGTCGATGCTGGCCGGGACGTTGAGCACGCTGGGTCCGCTCGCAGCGCTGGGGACGCTCTCCACCGTCACCGGCTGCTCGGAGAAGAAGGACAGCGCGGACGACGCGCAGGTCACTCGCGCGGAACACCGGATGCGGCAAGAAGCGTCGCGGCAGAGCCGGAGGCTTCTCGAGCGCTACGAGGCGACCGCCGCCGCACACACCGGACTTGAGGACCGGATCCGCCCGCTGCGCGCGGCGACGGAGCGGCACCTCAAGGCCCTGGACGGCGAGGACGACGGCTCGAAGGGCAGCGGCCGGGACGGGACGAAGAGCGGCGACTCGGCGGACGGCGAGGGCAAAGGCAAGGACGGGAAAAAGGCCGACGGGAAGAAGAAGCCCGCCGTGCCGACAGAGGAGAAGGCGGCGCTGGCCGCTCTGGGCGACGCCGAGCGGCGCACGGCGCAGGAGCGTACGGCCGCGCTGGTGAAGGCCTCGCCCGAACTGGCCCGGCTGCTGGCGTCGCTCGCCGCAGCGGGGGCCGTGCACGCGTATCTGCTGGGAGCGGACGAGGCGGACGGACGAGGCGGGGACACATGAGGAAGCTGGTCGACGTTCTGCAAGCCGCACTCGCCGCAGAGCACGCCACCGTCTACGGCTACGGCGTCGTCGGCGGCCGCATCGAGCAGTCCCGGCAGGGCGAGGCACGGCAGGCTCACGACGCGCACCGCGCCCGTCGTGACGCGCTGCGCCGCGAAGTCCGGGACCTGGGCGCCGAGCCTGAGCCGGCCGCAGCCGCCTACACCTTGCCGTTCGCGGTCCCCGACAGTGCCGCGGCGGTGCGGCTCGCCGCGGAGCTCGAGGACCGCCTGGCCGGTGCGTACGCGGATCTCGTGCAGGCGAGCAA
The DNA here is from genome assembly GCF_013870515.1 of Streptomyces albidus (ex Kaewkla and Franco 2022). Taxonomy (GTDB): domain Bacteria; phylum Actinomycetota; class Actinomycetes; order Streptomycetales; family Streptomycetaceae; genus Streptomyces; species Streptomyces albidus. The sequence continues at coordinate 3,481 of NZ_JACBXA010000325.1, forward strand.
GGGCGCCCGGAGGCGTGAGGCGGCGGGGTCGCTGAGCGAGGCGGCGGTCCGGTCGGTGCGGTGGAAGGGCAGCGGCGTAGCCTTCCCTGGTCTCACCGAGCACACCGCTTCCGAGGGCCCGGCGCCCTCGGGGTCGCCCGCGCGGGGTGGCACGACGTCCGGCTAGGTCCGACGTTCGCCACCGCAGAGTGGGCGCCGGTGCTCGACTGCCGTCCGGTCACCGCCGAGAAAGGTCCACTTCACCGCATGCCTTCTGGACTCCCTCTCGATCCCCCGCAGCGGCTTGTGCGCGCACTCGGTGCGCAGCACGGCCATGCCGGCGACGAGCTGGGCCGGGCCGGTGAGTCATGGCTCGAAGGGCTGCCCGCGCTGCTGGAGCGAACGTTGGAGCGGTGGGAGCTGACGCTGGAGAGGGTCGTCTCGCCGGGCGGGAGGAGCAGTCTGGTCTCGCTGGTGCGGCAGGCCGACGGCTCACCCGCGGCGCTGAAGCTGCTGGCGCCGTACCTCTACGACGTCCGGGAGCGCGCCGAGAAGGAAGAGGCGGCGCTGGCCCGGTGGAACGGATGGGGCGCGGTCCGGCTGCTGCGTTCGGAGGCCGAGGACGGGGCGCTGCTGCTGGAGCGCCTGCACGGCGAGATGTCGCTGCGTTCGCTGCCGGAGGCGAAGGCGATGCTCGAAGCCGCTTCCGCCGCACGGCGGTTGTGGGTCTCCCCCGACGGCTCCGGTGATGAAGGTGCCGCCGGGCTCGTCGGCACGGTCGCCTCGCATACGGCTGCGAGCGCCGATTTCCTGCGGTCCTCCACGCCGGAGGAGGTGTGGCCCCTGCGGGACGAGGCGCTGGAGCTCCGCGAGGCACTGCTGGCCGACGCGTCCGAAGAGGTGCTGCTGCACGGCGACTTCCGTCAGGGTGCCGTGCTCGCCGCCGACGCCGAGCGTGCGCCGTGGCTCGCGGCGGGACCGGATCCGCTGCTGGGTGAGCGCGCATACGATCTCTCGCGGCTGGTACGCGACCGGCTGCACGACCTGGTCGCCTCCCCGGGCGCCGCCGCGGCGACGCGCCGCCGCCTGCACAAGCTCGCCGACTCCCTGGAGGTCGACCGCGAGCGGCTGCGGGGCTGGTCGCTCTACCGGGCGGTCGAGTCAGGCGTCCGGCATCTGCGGAGCGGATACCGCGAGGACGGCGAGCTTCTGCTGGAGTTCGCGGGCTGGCTCTGACGGTCGGAGAGATCAGCGGGCCCAGCGGGTTCAGAGGGAGATGACGCCCGTCAGGAACGCCGCCGCGGTCATCACCAGGGTGGTGGCGAACGCCCAGCCGAAGATGAAGCGCTGGTGCTCACCGAGCTGTACGCCCGTCATGCCGACGAGGATGAAGGTGGACGCGGTGAGCGGGCTGAGGGGGAAGCCCGTCGTCATCTGGCCGAGGATGGCGGCCCTGGCGATCTCGGCCTGTTCCGTCCCGAACCCGTGTGCGGTCTCGGAGAGCACCGGCAGAACACCGAAGTAGTAGGCGTCCGGGGTGAGCGCGAGGCTCAGCGGCATGCCCGTGACGGCGACGAATCCCGGGAGATGACCGCCCAGGGAGCCGGGGATGACGGAGACGAGCGCCTGGGCCATCTCGTCGATCATCTTGGTCTCGGTGAGCACTCCCGTCAGGACTCCGGACGCGAAGATCATGGTCGTGACCAGGACGACGTTCTTGCCGTGCTTGTCGAGCAGCGCCTGCTGGTCCTCCCACCTGGGGTGGTTGACGAGCAGGGCGACGGCGAAACCGAGGACGAACAGCACGGGCAGCGGCATCGCCTGCAGGACGAGGCAGACGATCAGGACCAGTGTGAGCACCGCGTTGAAGACGGTCAGCCCGGTGCGGGGCCGCTTCCCGACGGCGAGCGCGCCGGGTCCGTCACCGGGGAGGCGGGCGGGCTCGGCCGCGGCCGCTTCTGCAACGGCTCCCTCGGCTACGACAGTTACG
>NZ_JACBXA010000326.1 GCF_013870515.1 Streptomyces albidus (ex Kaewkla and Franco 2022)
CGCGAGGACACGGCGCGAGGGCGCCGGTGTGGAGCGGGGACGGCTGGACGGGCGACGGGGCCGGTCGGAGCGGGGCGAGCGGGTGCGCGGAAATCGGTTGAGGGGGGACATGAGCCGGTGCACCTCCGCGGAATGAGGGATTCCGCATGCTAGGCCCGGCTCGGCCCCTCCCCGCGCCGATACGTCGACCGCCCGCCCCTACCACCCGGTCAGATGAACGCCGATCTCCCCGGGCCTCGCGGCCCGGCAGCACTCATTCCAGAACCTCGCGCGGCTCCAGCGGCCGCGTCGCCGGCCCCTGGATCACCCGGCCCTCGGTGTCGAAGCGCGAACCGTGACAGGGGCACTCCCACGCACCCTCGGCGTCGTTGAACCGCACCAGGCACCCCAGGTGCGTACAGCGCGGTGACAGCGCCCGGACCTCGCCCTCCGCCGTGCGGTGCACGGCGCAGCGCCGTCCGCGGATGCGCACGATCGCACCCGTCCCCGGAGCGATCTCGTCCACCGAGTCGACGTACGAGGAACGCAGCCGGTCCCCCACGAACCGCCCCGCCACCGTCGACTGGAAGCGCAGCATCGCGGGTGCCTCCCGCGGGCTGAGCCGGCGCGGCTCGTACAGCTTCGCCCACGGGGGCAGCGGCTCGCCGGTGATGTACGAGGCCAGCAGCTGCCCCGACAGGATGCCGCCGGACATGCCCCAGCCGCCGAAGCCGGTTGCCACCCAGGTGTGCTGCGAGGCGGGGTGGAAGGGCCCGATGTAGGGCACGCGGTCGGTGGTGTCGTTGTCCTGCGTCGCCCAGCGGTGCACGAGCCGGGCGTCCGGGAAGTGCTCGTACGTCCACGCCGCCAGCCGCTCGTAGCCGGCCCCCACCGAGCCCTGTCCGGCGGTTCCCGGGGTGAACTTCTCGCCGGTGACGATGAGGAGCCGCTTCCCTTCCCCGAACGGATAGGGGGCGGTGCGCACCGAGCGGGTGCCGCGCTCGGGGGTGAGGTAACTGCCTCCCGGGTCCTGGTCCTCGGGCAGCAGCGCGGAGACGACGAGTTCGCGGCGCGGCTCGAGCCGGGAGAACATCAACGCCCGGTCGAAGACGGGGTAATGGGTGGCCACCACGACGTCCTTGGCGATGACCTCGGCTCCGTTCTCGGTGGTGACACGGCAGGGGTCGCCCTCGTCGAGGCCCATGACGCGGGTGCGTTCGAAGATGCGGCCGCCGCGCCGTTGCAGGTCCTCGGCCAGCGCCAGCAGGTACTTGCGCGGATGGAACTGCGCCTGGTCCTCCACGCGTACGGCCGCGCACACCGGAAAGGGCAGGCCCGTCTCGGTGACGAAGGAGGCGGGAAGGCCCGCCTCGGCCGCTGCTTCGGCCTCGGCCCGCACCTCGTCGGCGTGGTGCTCGGACTCGACGAACGTGTGCGCGGGGCCGCGCTCCAGTTCGCACTCGATCCCCAACTCCCCTGCCACCGCAGCAAGATGTTCGATGGCCTGCTGCTGCGACGCGGCGTACATGCGGGCGGCCTCCGCGCCGCGCGTATCGCGCAGATGGGCGTAGACGAGTCCGTGCAGCGACGAGACCTTCCCGGTCGTGTGGCCGGTGACCCCCGCCGCTATGCGGTCGGATTCCAGCACCGCGACACTGCGCCCCGCGCGTGCCGCCTCCCAGGCCACCGACAGCCCCGCGACTCCCCCTCCGACGACGGCGACGTCGACCTCGGTCTCGCTGCCGGGTTCGAGCGCTGGATGGGGAGCCGCTGCCGCGGACAGCATCCAGTACGACTCGTAACCGACGGGCAGTGTGGTCACAGCTGCTCCTCATTGGTCGTCCGGCTCACCGGCTAGTCCGGTTCGTCCGGCGCACAGGCCCGCGCCGCTCGCAGCTCGCTCAGGCCGCCCCGTAGTTCCGTCGAACTGTTCGACGGGACTGTGATTCCCGGCGTCGTCCGGCTCACTCGCCCCGGCCACCGGTTTCCCTGAGGGCACACGTGTCCCACCGGACGGCCCGGGTACCCGAGGTGCTTCCACGACGGAGGTGATGGACGGATGAAGGCAGTCGTCTGGCAGGGCAAGCGGGACGTGCAGGTCACGGAGGTGCCCGATCCGACAGTGCAGAAGCCGACCGACGCGGTCATCAGGATCACTTCGAGCGGTCTGTGCGGCTCCGACCTGCACCTGTACGAAGTCCTGACCCCACTGATGACGCCAGGCGACATCCTGGGGCACGAGCCGATGGGCATCGTCGAGGAGGTCGGCGGCGAAGTCACCGACCTCAAGCCCGGGGACCGGGTCGTGGTGCCCTTCCAGATCTCGTGCGGGTCGTGCTTCATGTGCGCCCAGGGCCTGCAGACCCAGTGCGAGACGACCCAGGTCCGCGATCAGGGGATGGGCGCAGCGCTGTTCGGCTACACCAAGCTCTACGGCTCCGTGCCCGGAGCCCAGGCCGAGTACCTGCGGGTTCCGCAGGCCCAGTACGGGCCCATCAAGGTGCCCGAGGGCCCGTCCGACGACCGCTTCCTGTTCCTCTCGGACGTGCTGCCGACCGCTTGGCAGGCCGTGGAGTACGCGGACGTGCCCAAGGACGGCACCCTGGCCGTGATCGGGCTCGGCCCCATCGGCGACATGGCCTGCCGCATCGCGCTGCAGCGCGGCGCCGGCAGGGTCATCGGCATCGACCTCGTGCCCGAGCGGCTGGCCCGGGCGCGTGCGCGTGGTGCGGAGGTGCTGGACGTCAGCGAGCACTCCGACATCGGCGAGGCCGTACGGGAGTTGACGCAGGGGCGCGGCACGGACGCCGTCATCGACGCCGTGGGCCTCGAAGCGCACGGCAACGTCGCCGGAAAGCTCGCGCAGACCGTGGGCGGCATGCTGCCGGGGAAGCTCGCCGAGAAGGCGATCGCGAAGACCGGCGTCGACCGGCTCTCCGCGCTGACGCAGGCGATCGACATCGTGCGCCGGGGCGGGACCATCTCCCTGTCCGGCGTCTACGGCGGCGCCGCCGACCCGCTGCCGATGCTGCGCCTCTTCGACAAGCAGGTGCAGCTGCGCATGGGCCAGGCCAACGTCAAGCGCTGGGTCCCGGACATCCTGCCGCTGCTGTCGGACGAGGACGTGCTCGGAGTGGACGACTTCGCCACCCACCATCTACCGCTCGCACAGGCCCCCGAGGCGTACGAGATGTTCCAGAAGAAGGCCGACGGTGCCGTGAAGGTCGTGCTGCGCCCCTAGGGCGGCGGCCGACTGGGGTCGCGCCGCTGTGTGAACGTACCTGTGGCGCGGCCTCACTTCATGACGTGGAGGATCTCCAGCACCTCGTCGTCGGTGAGTTGGGGGAACTGCGCGTACCAGAAGCCCACCGCCCCGAAGGACGCCGGACGCTGCGAGCAGACGATCTCGTCGGCGTCGCCGGAGAGCATGGCCGTCGCCTCGGGCGAACAGACCGGGGCGGCCAGGACGGTACGGGCCGGGTCGGCGCGACGTACGGCACGCAGAGCGGCACGCGCTGTCGAGCCCGTCGCCACGCCGTCGTCGACGACGATCGCGGAGCGGCCCGCGAGCTGGAGCGCTCCCCGTCCGCGCCGGTAGAGCTCCTCGCGCCTGCCGACCTCCGCCTGCTCCCGCTCGGCCACCGGAGCCAGCTCCTCCTCGGTCAGCCCCAGCCGCCCCAGAAGATCCCGGTCGTAGACCGGAGGCGCCTCGCCCGCGACGGCCCCCACACCGAGCTCCGGCTGGAACGGGGCTCCGATCTTGCGTGCGACGAGGACATCGAGCGGCGCGTCCAGGGCGCGGGCGACCTCGTCGGCGACGGGCACGCCGCCGCGCGGCAGCGCCAGCACGACGGGGTCCGGCAGGCGTCCTTCTCCGCTCAGCTCGATGAGCTGCTCTGCCAGGGCCTTTCCGGCCTCACGGCGGTTCTCGAACTGCATGGCGGCGTCCTCCTCCATGCCCCCGCTCGCCTCGGCTCCGTCCACGGCATCACCGACGGCGCCGTGTCGCACGCGGTACCCGGCTGGGGCCGTCCTACACAGGACGAGGGAACGGAAGTTCCGCTTCCGGCACGGGAATTCCATCGAATCCGCCCCCGTGAGCGGGCGCTCAGGACTACGGTGTGTGGCTGCGGGGATCACCAATTGCAATATGCCGGGAGGGGCTCCGCGATGGGCATCGAAGCTGTGCCGACGCCTGCTGTGCATGTGCGTGAACTGCTGGCACGGGCCCAGAATCCCTTCGACATCACCGACGCCGTCCTCACACGGCTCGAGGACGCCCTCCTGTGCCACGTCGAGCTGCACGGCTGGAGGCATCGCAGGCCACCGGCCCCGAATCTGCGCTGCAGCAGCTACCGGCACATCTTCATCCTGCGCGACGGCACCCTGCTTCCGCTGTGGGAGCTGCGCTACGACGGCGACGACGGCAGCGGCACCCTGCTGCACGAGGTGTACGAGAACGAGGAGGCCCTCGCCCGCTCCGAGCGGCGCGTGCACCAGAGCGCACAGATGCCCGCCGCGGGTCCGTACGGCGGCTTCGCGGGCCGTGACGCCACTCATGACCCGGTCGAGCTCCTGATGGCGAGCGGCTTGTGCGACCGCCGCACCTACGCCGGCAGCGACTCCCCGGACCACGCCCGCCGGCTGCTGCGCCGGGCCGAGAACCCCGACCGGCCCGGTGACGACGTGGGCAGGCTGCTGGCCACGGCCTGCGGCCACCAGATCCTGCCCGTGCCGCGGCCCAGGGCGCTCGCTCACGAGTGGCAGGTGTGGTGCTCCGTCTACGAGCACGCCTTCCTGCTGCCCGACGGCCGCGAGATCAGCCTCTACGAGCTGGAGCACGACCGGTCCCGTACGGGAGAGCTGGTCTGCGAGGTCTATCCCGACGAGGCGCTCGCCCACGAGGCCGCGAGCCGGCGCGTACGGGGCGACGACTTCGGTCTGTGACCGCGAGAGCGCGAACGGGCACGCACCGGCGCCGCATCCGTGTCCCTGTTGTGACCCCTTGTGACCTTCTCCGTGCCGAACGTATCGTGGGCGCGCTGCGTAACATCTCTGACGCTCCGTAACTTCCTTGACGGGGTGCCCACTTCACCCGGAGGTCCCGCCATGCCCACTCGCGGACGTCACCGCCGTAACCGGCCCAGTGCTCTCTCGCGCACGTCACTCAAGGTCACCGCTGGCGGAGCCGGAGTGGCGATACCTCTGATCGGCGCCCAGCTCGTGCACGCAGCCCCCGCCGACGCATGGCAGAAGGTCGCGGCCTGCGAGAGCAACAACAACTGGGAGATCAACACCGGCAACGGCTACTTCGGCGGGCTCCAGTTCTCGCAGAGCACCTGGCAGGCGTACGGCGGCACCGCCTACGCGCCGCGTGCGGACCTGGCGAGCAAGGACCAGCAGATCGCCGTCGCCGAGAAGGTGTTAGCCGGGCAGGGCCCCAAGGCGTGG